>NZ_JBTVYK010000045.1:0-58278 GCF_054788135.1 Streptomyces sp. O3 | reverse complement strand
TTTTCACCCAGAAGCCGGCATACGCGAGGACCTGTAGCGTCTCGTGGGCTCGGAGATGTGTATAAGCGACCGGGCGTCGGCGGCCCGCGCGGGCAGCGCGCCGCCCGCGACCCAGTGCCGGGCGAGCGCTTCGGGGGACGCCGTGGCGGGCGGCCCGGCCGGGGGCGTCGCGGTGGCCTCGCCCACCAGGATTCCGGGGCGGTCGTACGCGCCCTCCCGGCATGAGCGCAGCTTGTCCACCAGCTCCGCCGTGTCGTGGACCAGCAGCGCGAGCCGCCGGTCCATCGGGTCGCGGCCCTCGCGCAGCGTGAACGCCACGTCGTCCAGGGAGAGTTCGGGTGCGCCGGTCGAGAAGTGCGCGGCCAGGTGGTCGGCGATGCCGCCCGCGTACGCGCGCAGCCGGTCCTCGGTGCGGGCGGAGAGGACGATCAGGTGCGGGGTGCCGGTCACGGCCGGTGCGGTGCGCTTCGGCTCGATGAACTCCTCCAGCAGTACGTGGCAGTTGGTGCCGCCGAAGCCGAGCGAGCTGACGCCCGCGCGGCGCGGGAGCTCGGCGCCGTCGGAGTCGACGAGCCGGGGCCACGTCTGGTATTCGGTGACGACGCGGAAGGGGCTGCGGTCGAGTTCGAGCAGCGGGTTGGCGGTGTCGAAGTTGATGCTCGCGGGCAGTGCGCCGTGCCGCATGGCCAGCAGCGTCTTGACGGTGCTGACCAGCCCGGCCGCCGCTTCCAGGTGGCCCATGTTCGACTTGACGCTGCCGAGTGCGCACCAGGGCTCGACCGGCTCGCTCTCGGGCCGCCCGGTGAGGGTGGCGAACGCCTTGCGCAGACCGCGTACTTCGATGGGGTCGCCGACATGGGTGCCGGTGCCGTGCGCCTCGATGTAGGTGACGGTGCGCGGGTCGACTCCGGCCTTGCGGTAGACGGAGGTGATCAGGTCGGCCTGGGCGCTCGGGTTGGGCACGGTCATCGACTGGACGTGGCCGCCGTGGCTGACGCCGCTGCCGCGGATCACGCCGTGCACGGTGTCCCCGTCGGCGAGCGCCGCGGACAGCGGCTTGAGGTAGAGCGCGCCGATGCCTTCGCCGCGTACGAACCCGTTCGCCTTGTCGTCGAAGGGACGGCAGCAGCCGTCCGGCGACAGCACTCCGAGCTGGCCCAGCGCCACGAACAGGCGTTCGCCGAGGTTGAGGTGGACGCCGCCGACGAGCGCGGCCCCGCACTCGCCGTGCCGGATGGCGAGCACGGCGCGGTGCAGCGCCGTGAGCGAGCTGGAGCAGGCGGTGTCGACGGTCTCGCTGGGGCCGTGCAGGCCCAGTTGGTACGAGACGCGGTTGGACAGGATGCAGTGGCCGACGCCCAGGCTGGAGTGGGCCTCGCGGTCCCGGCCGATCTTGATGAGGTGGCCGTCGTACTCGTGGGACGTGGCCCCGACGAAGACGCCGGTGTCGGTGCCCTTCAGGTCGCCTGGACGGTGTCCGGCGTCCTCGACGGCCTGCCAGGCGCAGGCGAGGAAGAGGCGCTGCTGGGGGTCCATGAGCCCGGCTTCGAGCGGCGAGATGCCGAAGAAGTCGGCGTCGAACCGGTCCACGCCGTCGATGAAGGCGCCCCAGCGGGTGTTGGTCTTGCCCTCCTCGCGCTCCGGGTCGCCGTAGAACGGCCGCCAGTCGAAGCGCTCGGCGGGGATCTCGGTGACCAGGTCGGCGCCTTCGCGCAGGCGGCGCCACAGGGCGTGCACGTCGGGCGAGCCGGGGAAGATCCCGGCCATGCCGACGACGGCTACCGGGTCGTCGTCCGGGGGCTCCTGAGCCGGGGTGCGGGGGCGCGCCGGAGCGGGCGTGGGCGCAGGTGCGGGTGCCGGGGGTGTGGCGGGTGCGGTGACGGGTGCGTCCGCGGTCGCGGCCGGTACGGGCTCAGGCGCGGGGGCGGGGGGAGCCACGGCGGCGGCGGCCGTCTCGGCGGCGTCGGGCGTGTGCTCCAGCAGGTAGGCGGCGAGCGCGGCCAGGGTGTTGCACTCGTACAGGAGGACCTTGGGCAGCGGTCCGAAGTCGCTCTCCAGGGTGCGGACCAGCTGGATGGAGCCGAGGGAGTCGAGGCCGTACTTCTCGAAGGTGGAGTCCGGTTCGACCGTCTCCACCGGGATGCGCAGGAACTCCGCGAACTCCTGGCGCAGATGGCGCACCAGACGCGTGCCGGTGTCCTCCTCCCCGGCGTGCGGGGTGACCTGCGCGGGCGCTTCGGCGGTCGGCTGGCGGGACGCCCGGCACAGCAGTACGCACTGGTCGGACTCCGCCTCGTCGACCTCCGGCGCGCCGAACACCCACACCGGACCGAAGCCCGCCCCGGCGAGCGCCGCGCGCCAGCGGGCGGCGTCCAGCAGCGGGGATCCCGGCAGCCGCTCGGCCGCGTCCAGGGCCGCCTGCCAGCCGGGGACCATGCCGAACATGAGCCCCAAGTAGTCCAGGGCCTGGGTCAGTTCATTGAGTACGAGCACACCGCCGGGGGTCAGCAGCTGCCGGGTCCTGGCCAGGGAGCCGGAGATCAGCCGGGTGGCGTGGACGACGTTGGTGGCGATGACGGCGTCCGCGCCGCCCGGTGTGAAGCCCTGTTCCGCCGGGTCCTTCTCCAGGTCGAACACCTCGTAGCGGACCGGTGTGCGGAGCCCGGCGAGGCGGTCCTTGGCGGTGCGGAAGAACGCGGGCGACACGTCCGTGAAGTGGAACGTGACCGTGCCGTCGGGCAGTTCGAGGTCGTCGAGCAGGCGCAGCACCCGCTCGGACGTGGAGCCGGTGCCCGCGCCGATCTCCAGGACGTGCAGCGGCTCGCCGGGGCGGCGCGCGTGCTGGGCGCGCAGGTGACCCGCCACGACGTGGGCGATCAGGTCGTTGTAGTGGTCGGCGATGGGGGTGCCGCCGTAGATGCGGGGCAGCCCCTCGTCGCCGCCGGGGAAGTACAGTTCGAGCGCGTTGACGCGGCCCGCGAGCACGTCGGGCAGCTGTGGCGCCCACGCCGACACCAGGCCGATGTGGTTGCCGATCTCCGGGTGGGACTCGGCGAGCGCGGTCAGCTCGGCCCGGATGCGGGCCTGTTCGGACAGCTCGTCGTCGGCCGGTGCGTCGAAGTCGCGCAGGGCGCTCTCCAGGAACAGAGTGAACCGCTCGTGCCCGTCGGCGATCTCGACGCGGTCGGCGAGCGCGTCGTCGGGGCCGAACCGGCCCGTTCCGGCGTGCTCGCGCAGCACGCTCGCCACGAGCCTGCGGCCGAGGGTTCCGAAGGCGCGCAGCGCGGCGAGTATCCGGGCGCCCGGATAGCCGCCCGCCTCGACGTGCGCGGTGAGCTCGGCGGCCAGGGCCGCGGTGTCGGCGGCGTCCTCGCCGGTGTCCCCGCTGGCGGCGACGGCGGTAGGCGCGGCGGCGGGCACGGCGACGGCACCGGGGGCGGCGGCTGGCGCTGGGGCCTCCGCCAGCCAGTACCGCTCCTGCTTGAACGGATAGGTCGGCAGCGGGACGCGGGTCTCGGGGCCGGTCGCGGACTGCGGCCAGTCGACGGGCGCGCCACGGGTCCAGCGGCGGGCCAGCTCGACCGCGCGGCCGCCCTCCTGGCCGCCTTCGGCGGCCGCGGCCGCCATGTCGTGCACGGTGCCGTCGGCCGCGTCGGACGCGAGGAACGCCTCGATGCCACGGGCCAGTTGGTCCCGGTTCTCGGCGATCACCGCGAACCGCGCGGCGGCGTTCTCCCGGCCGTGCTGGAGGGTGACCGCGATCCCGGCCGCAGGCAGCGCGCAACCCGCCGCGAGGAAGTCCAGGTGCCGCCGGGCGAGCGCCCGCAGGCGCTCGCCGTCGCGGGCGGAGTACGGGAAGACCAGGGGGCCGCCCGCCTGGCCGCGCGCGGCCTGGCGCACCGGGGGTTCCTCCAGGACCACATGGGCGTACGCGCCGCCGAAGCCGAAGGAGCTCACGCCCGCGCGGCGCGGCACGCCGGGGGGCGGGTTCCATGGCTCGGGTGCGGTGTTGACGTACAGCGGTCCCTGGTCGATGCGGCAGTACGGGTTGGGGGTGCCGAAGTCCGGCATGGCCGGGATCAGGCCGTGCCGCATGGACAGGACCGTCTTGATCACGCCGACCAGGCCCGCGGCGCCCTCGGTGTGCCCGACGTGGGCCTTGGCGGTGCCGAGCGCGACGAACGGCTCGTCGCCGCCGACGTCGCGCAGGGCTGCCTTGATGCCGTCGATCTCGATCGGGTCGCCGAGCGCGGTGCCGGTGCCGTGCGCCTCCAGGTAGCCGAGCGTCGCGGGGTCGATGTCGGCCTCCTGCCAGGCGGCGCGCAGGAGTTCCTCCTGGCGGGCCTGGCTGGGCGCGGTGACGGAGCTGGCGTGCCCGCCGTGGTTGACGGCGACCGCCTTGATGACCGCGTGCACCGGGTCGCCGTCGGCGAGTGCCCGAGACAGCGGCTTGAGCAGGACGGCCGCGACGGCCTCCCCCGGTACGTAGCCGTCGGCGCGGGCGTCGAAGCTGTGGCAGCGCCCGGAGGGCGACAGCGCGCCGATGGCGGAGAGTTTGGTGTAGTGGCGCGGGCTGGCGATGAGGTTGGTCCCGGCCGCGAAGGCCATGTCGCACTCGCCACGGCGCAGCGCGGCGACGGCCAGGTGGAGCGCGGTCAGCGAGGACGAGCAGGCGGTGTCGACGGTCAGGCTGGGCCCGCTGAGGTCGAAGTAGAACGACGGGCGGTTGGCCGTCATCGACATGGCCGCGCCGATGGGGTCGTGCACGTTGACCGTCCGGCCTCGGGCGATCATCTCGTTGTCGTAGTCCTGGAAGCACTGGCCGATGTACATGCCGGTGGCGGAGCCGCGCAGGACGGGGGTGACGCCCGCGTCTTCGGCGGTGGCGTACAGCACTTCGAGCAGCAGCCGCAGCTGCGGGTCCATCGACTCGGCCTCGCTGGGCAGGACGTTGAAGAAGCCCGCGTCGAAGGTGTCGATCGCGTCGAGGAAGCCGCCGTGGCCGCAGTCCGTCTTTCCGGCGGTGGCGCCGGTGGGGTCGTAGTGCAGGCTGTGGTCCCAGCGGCTGCCGGGAACCGGGGTGATCAGGTCGTCACCGGCCGCGAGGCGGGCCCAGAAGGCGTCGGGGTCGGCCGCGCCCGGAAACCGGCCGCCGATCCCGATGATCGCTATGTCCTCCTCCTTCGCGCCGCCGCCGGAGCGCCGGCTGGCGCGTCCCGCCGCGGCGGTCGCCGGTTCGCGGCGGCCGGACGGCCGGTGTGCCGCGCCGCTGGCCTTGGGGCTGGCGGCGGCGTGGTCGGGGCGTGCGCCGCCGCGCGCGCCGCCGGGGCGTGCCGCGAACCAGCGGGTGAGCTCGTCGCGGTACTCGTGGACGAGGTGGTCGGACAGGTCGGGGACGTTCGGGTGGCGGAACAGGGCGGTGGGCGCGACGGCCACGCCGAACTCGTCGTCGAGTGTGCCGTTGAGTTCGACCAGGGCGGCCGAACTGAGGCCCAGTTCCATGAAGTTGTGCTCGCACAGCTCACTCAGGTCCTGCCCGGCGGGCCCGGTGACGAGGGCGCCCACGGTCGTGGCGATCCACTCGGTGACCGCGGCCAGCAGCCCGCCGCCCGCGGCGGCCAGGGCGGCGTGGTCGATCCGCGCGGGACGCTCGCCCTCGGCCCCGAGTGCGGGGGTCCCGAGTACGGGGGTCCCGAGTACGGGGGTCGCGGGCGCGGCCGCCGGGCCGGACGGCTCCAGCCAGGCGCGACGGCGCTGGAACGCGGTGACGGGCAGCGGGGTGCGGCTCGGCCGGTGTCCCGCGGGCGCTTCCTCCACGATGACGTGACAGTTGGTGCCGCCGAAGCCGAACGAGGAGACCGCGGCCCGGCGCGGAGTCGTGTCCTTGGCCGGCCAGTCGCGTCCGGTGAGCACCGGCGCGAACGGGGTCTTGTCGAACCGGATGCGCGGGTGGGGTTCGGCGCAGTGCAGGGTCGGCGGCAGATGGCCGTGGCGCAGCCCGAGCACGACCTTGATCAGGGAGGCGACGCCGCCCGCGTGCAGCAGCGCGCCGATGTTGGTCTTGACCGAGCCGACCCCGATCGGGGTCCGCCCGCCGCCGCCCGCGTACGCCTCGGCGGCCGCGCCGATCTCGATGGGGTCGCCGAACGAGCCCGCGGAGCCGTGTACTTCGAGGTAGTCCACGGTGTCGGGGGTGATGCCGCCGGAGGCGAGCGCGGTGCGGATGACGTCGACCTGGGCGTCGTGGCTCGGCGCGGTGAGGCCCATGGTGCGGCCGTCGTTGTTGACGGCGGAGCCGACGACGGTGGCCAGGATGGCGTCGCCGTCGGCGATGGCCCGGCTCTCCTCCTTGAGCAGCAGCAGGCCCACGCCCTCGCCCGGCACGAATCCGGCGGCGTCGCGGTCGAAGACGCGGGAGCGGCCGTCCTTGGACAGGGCTCCGGCGCGCTCCAGGCCGACGTACACGAACGGGTCGAGCAGCAGCTCGACGCCGCCGACGACGGCGGCCTCGCACTCGCCCGCGAGCAGCGACTGGCTCGCCCGGTGCAGGGCGACCAGCGAGGACGAGCAGGCGGTGTCGACGGTGAGCGAGGGGCCTCGGTAGTCGAAGGCGTGCGAGATGCCGGAACCCGCCATGTTCAGCAGCGAGTCGGCGAGCAGCTGCGGGGGTGTGGGCAGTCCGGACAGGAAGCCGCGCCGGGTGTAGTCGGTGGGCGCGACCCCGAGGAAGACGCCGGTCCTGCTGCCCGCCAGCTCCTCGCGGCGGTAGCCCGCGCGGTCCAGGACCTCCTGGGCGACTTCGAGCGCGAGCCGCTGCTGGGGGTCCATCCAGCGTGCCTCTTCCTCGTCGATGCCGAAGAAGGCGGCGTCGAACTGGTCGACGCCGTCGATGAATCCGCCCCAGCGGGCTGCCGCGGCCACCTCGGGGCCCGCGTGCCTCAGCCATTCCTCGGACCAGCGGCCTTCGGGCACGGCGCCCACCGAGTCGCGGCCGTTCACGAGGTTGTCCCAGAAGCGTTCCAGGCTGGGCGCGCCTGGGAAGCGGCACGCGGCGGCCACGACGGCGATACGTCCGCCGTTCGCCGGGGCGGTCGGGGCGGCTCCGGTGGTTTCAGTGGTCACGGTGCTCGGGGCGGCGGTCGGGACGGTGATCGCCGCGGCCGGTGCGGGCAGCTCGGCCAGGGCCTCGTCGGCGAGGTGCTCGGCCAGGGTCTGGATCGTCCGGTAGCGCAGCAGCAGCGAGGGCTGTAGCGGTACGCCGTACTTCTCCTCCAGGTCGTTCAGGGCGCGCATCGCGCCGACCGAGTCCAGGCCGTACTCGGACAGGTCGTCCTCGATGTCCAGCTCGTCCTGCGGAACCTTCAGGACGTTCGCGATGACCTCGGTCAGCTCTCGTACGAGAGTGTCGACGCCCGGTCCGGACCCGCCTGCCAGAGCGACGGGAGCGGCCGGGGCGAGCGCGGCGGCCGGGGCGGCTGGTGCGGCTGGTGCGGCTGGTGCGGCTGGTGCGGCTGGTGCGGCCGGGACCGTGTTCCCCATGTTCTCGACCACCGACGTCATCCGGGCCTCCAGGCGGGCCGGGTCGCCCTGGAGGACGACCATCTGCGGCCCGTCGGCCGCCAGCGCCACCTCGAACGCGGCGAGCCCGTCCTCGGTGTCCATCGGTTCGAGCCCGGCCCGTGCGAGTACCTCCTGCTCCACGTCGGGGTGGATGCGCATACCGCCGTCGCGCCACATCGGCCAGTTGACGGACAGGGCGCGCCCGCGGGCCTCGCCCCGCGCCCTGCGCTCTTCGCGCCACTCGGCGTAGGCGTCCAGGAAACGGTTGCCCGAGGTGTAGTCGGCCGCGCCCACGCTGCCCAGCACGGCCGACGCGGACGAGAAGAGCACGAAGTAGTCCAGGTCCTCGCCGCGCGTGGCCGCGTCGAGGTGGTGGGTGCCCGCGAGCTTCGGCGTGAGGACCCGGCGCAGGGAGTCGAGCGGCTTGGTGATGAGCAGCGCGTCCTCGCAGATCCCGGCCGCGTGCAGGACGCCGGTGACCGGGCCGAACCGGGAGCGCGCCTCGGCGACGACGCGTTCCATGTCGGCGCGCGAGGCCGTGTCGGCGCGCAGGTAGACGGCGTCGGAACCGGCGCGCCTGATGTCGGCGACGGCGGCCTCCTGGGCCGGTCCGGGCTCGGAGCGCCCGAACAGCACGAGTGCGACCTCGGCCTGTGCCGCCAGGTGCCGCGCCACATGCAGGCCGATGCCTCCGGTGCCGCCGCTGAGCAGATAGACGCCGCCGTCGCGGGCGAGGCGGGTGGTGCTGCCGGTCGGGCGCGGGGTGCGGGCGAAGGACAGGACGGTGCGCTCGGCGCCGGTGTGGCGGACCTCGATGTCGTCGAGCCCCGCGGTCTCGGCGAGGAGCAGCGCGCACACCTCGGCCGTGTCGCCGCGGCGGCCGCGCAGGTCGAGGGCCTTGACGGAGAGCTTGGGCTGTTCGAGCCGGACGCTGCGGGCGAAGCCGCCGACGGCGGCGTTGGCGGGCAGGTCGCGGTCGCCGTCGAAGGCGTGGATCACGGGGAGGGTGCGGTCGAGTCCGACGGCCCACGCCTGGCAGAACAGGAACACGGGCACCAGGGCCGCGTCGAGGTCGCCGAGCGACCCGCCGAGCGGGGTCGGTCCGTCCAGCTGCCACAGGTGCAGTACGGCCTGCGGCACGACCCGGTCTTCCTTGAGTGCGCCGAACAGGGCCTTGTGGTCGTCCCGGCTGTCCGGGGCCACCTCGTAGTCGTCCGGCGACAGGCGGGTGAACTCGCGTCCCGGACGCACCCACACCACGCGCCCGCCGCGGGCGCGGAGTGCCGCGATCCGCTCGGCGTTGGTGTCGAAGACGAGCAGGGTGCCGCTGACCGGCTCGCCTTCGGCGGGCCGCGGGGTCCACACCGGGCGGTACAGCAGGGTGCGGTCGGCGAGCCGCGGCACGGGGGCGGCGGCCGCCGCGGGTGCCGGTTCGGGCGCGGGCTCGGGGGCGCGTGCGGCGACGGGCTCGGACACCGGTACGGCGGGGGCTGGCTCGGGGGCCGGTGCGGCGGCGGCTGGCTGGGGGGCCGGCGGCGCGACCGCCTTGGTGGGCGTCTCGCCCGCGCCGGGTATCCAGCAGTGCTGGCGTCCGAAGGCGTACGTGGGCAGCGAGACCCGGCGGGCCCCGGTCGGCAGCACGTCCCGCCACGGCGCCTCGTGGCCGCGTACCCAGCGCTCGGCGAGCGACTCCGTCGTCAGCGGCGCCCGCGCGGCCGTCGGGTCGTCCGCGGGCGGCGCCGACTTGGCGCGCCCGGTCCAGCGGCGCGACGAGCCGCTGCGTCCGGCGGTGAAGTCCTCCAGCGCGTAGGCGAGTTCCCTGGTGTCGCGCACCGCGACGGCGAGCCGCGACTCCATGGCGCGACGGCCGAGGCTCAGCGTCAACGCGACGTCCTCGATGCGCAGTTCCGGATGCGCGCGCAGGTGTTCGAGCAGCCGCTGAGCCTGCTCGCGGGTGCGCTGCTCGTCGCGCCCGGAAAGCGGGACGACATACCGGTCGATGAGGCGCGGCCCGGCGCTGGCGCGCGTGGCGGCGGGCTCGGGAACGTACTCCTCCACGAGGACGTGAACGTTGGCGCCGCCGAAGCCGAAGCCGCTCATCGCGGCGCGGCGCGGCGCCAGGGCTCCCGTGCGCGGGTCGTTCACACGGTCCCAGGAGCGGGTCTCCTGAGGGACGTAGAACGGCGTGTTGGAGAAGGGGATCTCGGGGTTGAGCTCGGCGGTGTAGAGGGAGGGCACGACGAGTTCGTGGCGCATCGACAGGAGCACCTTGGTGAGCGCCGCGATACCGGCCGCGCCTTCCAGGTGGCCGATGTTGGACTTCAGCGAGCCGATCGCGCAGAAGCCCGTGTCCTGCGTGTAGCGGCGGAACGCCTTGGTGAGCGCCGCGATCTCGATCTGGTCGCCGAGTGTGGTGGCGCCGCCGTGCGCCTCGATGTACGTGATCGTCTCGACCGGCACCCGAGCCTTCTCCAGGACTTCGAGCACGACCCGGTTCTGCGCGTCGGGGCTGGGCACGGCGAAGCCGCTGGTGCGGCCGCCGTGGTGGGCGGCCGAGCCGCGGATGACGCCGTAGATCTGGTCCCCCGCGGCGATCGCGTCGGCCAGCGGGCGCACCAGGACCGCGCCGACGCCCTCGCCGGGCACATAGCCGTCGGCCCCGCGCCCGAAGACGCGGCACCGGCCGTCGGTGGACAGCAGGTTGTTGTCGGACAGCCGCAGGTACTTGTACGGGTGCAGGGAGAGGTTGACGCCACCGGCCACCGCCGCCCGGCACTCGCCGCGCCGGATGCTCTCGCACGCCATGTGCAGGGTGAAAAGGGAGGACGAGCAGGCGGTGTCCATGGCCACGCTCGGGCCCTGGAAGTCGAAGGCGTACGAGACGCGGTTGGGGATGAGCGAGAAGGTGGAGGCCACCACCTGCGGGTCGCCGCGCTGGACCGACTCCAGGCCGTATAGCTGGTAGTCGTTCCACATCACTCCGGCGAACACGCCGACCCGTGAGCCGGTGGCGGCGCCGAGTGCCTCCGGGGTGTACCCGGCGTCCTCGATGGTCTCCCAGGCGGTCTCCAGGAACAGCCGTTCGTGCGGGTCCATCAACTCGGCCTGGCGCGGCGAGATGTTGAAGAACAGCGGGTCGAACCGGTCGACGCCGTCGAGGAACGCGCCCCACTTGCTGTACGAGCGGCCGGTGGCGCCGCGGCGTGGCTCGTAGTAGTCCCGGTAGTCCCAGCGCTCCTCGGGGATCTCGGTGACGCAGTCCCTGCCGTCGCGCAGCACGTCCCAGAACCGGTTCACATCGTCGGCCTGGGGGTAGCGGCCCGCCAGGCCGACGATGGCGATGTCGCCGACGCCCGGCGCGCCGTCCTGTTCGGCGGGGGCGGCCGGTACGGACACCGGCGCGGGCGCGGGCGCGGGAACGGGCGCGGACGGCTCGGGCGCGGCCTGCTCGGGGGCGGACGGCTCGGGGGCGGTCTGGGGGGCCATGCCCTCATCACGCAGATGCGCGGCCAGACTCCGCACCGTCGGATACTCGAACAACAGCGTCGGATACAACTCCTGCCCCAACGCCTCCTCCAACTTCCCCGCGATCGCAAGCAAGTTGACCGACGTCAGACCCAGATCGTAGAAGCCGAGGTCCTGCCGTACGTCGTCACTGCCCAGCGCCTCCGCCACCAGGCCGGTGATCAGCCGGTCCAGCGACGCCGCGTCGGGCGCGGGCTCGGGCTCGGGGGCGGGCTCGGGTACGACCGGTGCGGCGGGCGCGGCGGGCGCGGCCGGTGCGGCCGGTGCGAGCGCGGTCGGCGTGCGTACCGCCTCGGTGAACTTGGTGATGTGCTCGGCCGACCGCACGCGCTTGCAGGTGAAGCCGGTGATCGAGCCGAGTACCCGGCCGTCCGCGCCGCAGATGCGGATATCGCCGGTGACCGTGTCGCCGTCCGCGACCCGCTGGCCGATCTCGGGGACGTACACCCAGCTGTCGCGGCTCAGCGATCCGGTGGCACGGAAGGACTTGATGAAGATGGGGATGAACGGCCGGGTCAGCGCCTCCCGCTGGTCCCGCCCGAAGTGCAGGAACGGCACCAGGGTGGAGAAGTCGAGCACCACCGGGTGGATGTGGAAGTGGTCGAGATAGGCGGTGGCCGCGTCGCCGAGCGAGACATCGGCGAGCGCGACCGAAGGACCGTACTGGATGCGGCCCGCGACCTTCATGAAGTCACGGTGATGGATGGCGAGTTGGCGGGCGAAGGCGTACAGCTCCTCGGCGTCGCCCTGCTCGGTGGCCCGGCCCCTCAGCTCCGCCAGGTCGATGACCGGGCTCTCGGTGGGCTGGCCGAGTTTGATCTCGGCCTGGAAGTTGCGCTCCCAGGTGTCGCCGACGGGTTCGCCGTCGATCAGCGGGCGGCTCTCCACATGGACCGGCACGGTGTCGGGTCCGGAGCGCGTCCCCACGACGACCCGCAGTTCCTTGTTCAGCTCGGCGGTGGCCACCACGGGGGCGATGAACAGGCAGCGGCGCAGCTCGGCGGACGCCGGGTCGACGCCGTGGTGCGCCAGCAGCCGCAGGGTCAGATCCAGGTGGAAGACGCCGGGCAGCACCGGAACCTCGTGGACCAGATGCCCTCGCACGATCTCGTCGTCGGCCGTCACGACCGAGCGCAGCCGACGGCCCTCGATGGCCGCGAGGTCGGCGTCGACCGCGGACGGGCGGGGGGATGGGGTCATGAGAGTTCCTCCAGCTGCAGGTACGGCCGGTGCGCGGGGGCCCCGAGTGCGGGGCCGCCAGGCGTACGAGAGGTGACGACGGGGGAAGGGGAGACGGGCTCGTCCGCGACGAACTCCAGATAGCGGCGGCCTGCGAGAACGGCCCGCGGGGCGGCTGGCGCGCTGTCCGGTGGCGACACGGCGGGTGCGGCGGCCGGGGCGGCGAGCGGCTCCACCCAGTGGCGGGCGCGCTCGAACGGGGCGGGCGGCAGCGCCTCGCGGACGGCGGGGCGGCGCTCGTCGCCGAGGGGTTCGCGCAGGATCGCGTGCCCGTTGGTGCCGCCGAATCCGAACGAGCTGATGCCAGCGCGGCGCACCCCGGCACGCGGGGTCCACTCGCGCAGCCCGGTGTTCGGATAGAAGGGCGAACTGTCGAACGAGAAACGGGGGTTGGGCGTGTCGCAGTGCAGTGTCGGCGGCAGCTGCCGGTGGCGCAGCGCCAGGATCAGCTTGTGCAGGCCCGCCATGCCGGAGGCCATCAGGAGGTGGCCGATGTTCGACTTGACGCTGCCGACCGCGCAGTAGCCCGCCTCTTCGGTGGTGCGGCGGTAGGCCCGAGTCAGGGCCCGCAGCTCCATCGGGTCGCCGATCATGGTGCCGGTGCCGTGCGCCTCCACGTAGGAGACGGTGTCCGCGTCGACGCCCGCGGTGCGCAGCGCGTCGAGCACGACCCGCTCCTGCGCCTCCGGGTTCGGTGTGGTGAGGCCCATGGTGCGGCCGTCGTTGTTGACCGCGACGGATTCGAGTACGGCGTGGACGCGGTCGCCGTCCGCGACGGCCGCGGCGAGCGGCTTGAGCAGGACGGCGCCCGCGCCTTCACCGAGTACCAGGCCCGCCGCGTCCACGTCGAAGACGCGGCAGCGGCCCTGCGGTGAGAGTGCCTGGGCGGCGCTGAGCTTGAGGTAGGGCCGCTCGTCGAGCAGCAGGTCGGCGCCCGCCACGAGGGCCATCTCGCACTCGCCGAGCGCGAGGGCCTGGCGGGCCAGGTAGAGCGCGGTGACGGAGGACGAACAGGCGGTGTCCACCACCATGTTGGGGCCGCTGAGGTTGTAGACGTGGGCGATGTGCGCGCCGATGAAGTTGGGGTTGAGTCCGGTGACGGTGCCGCGCCGCGGCTCGGCGATCCTGGTCCCGTACCCGCTGGCGGCCGCCCCGGCGAAGACGCCGATCCGCCGTCCCGACAGCTCGTCGCGCTGGTATCCGGCGTCCCTGAAGGTGGACTCGGCGCTCTCCAGTACGAGGCGGATGACGGGGTCGACGTGGGGGGCGTCATCGTCGGAGATGCCGAAGAAGCCGGGGTCGAAGTCCTCGATGCCCTCGATGAAGCCGCCCCATTTGCTGGTGGAGCGGCCGGGGGCGGCCGTGGGGGCGTAGAGCCGGTCGATGTCCCAGCGGGATGCCGGGACTTCGGTCACCGCGTCGGTCCCGGTGCGCAGCAGCTCCCAGTACGCGTCGGTGGTCGGCGCGCCGGGGAAGCGGCTCGCCATGCCGATGACCGCCAAGGGGCCGGGGGTGGGCGCGGTTGCCTGGGCGGGTGCGGACGCGGGTGCGGGGGCGGGCTCGGCAGGCCCGGCGACGGGGCCGGTGGGCTCGACGGGGCCGGTGGGCTCGACGGGGCCGGTGGGCTCGGGCAGGCGGTCCTCGGCCCAAGCCCGTACGCCCGTCGAATGCTCCTGGAGGAGATGCGCGCCGAGCTTGCCCGGCGTCGGGTACTCCAAGACGGCCGACGGTGGCACGGGACCGCCGGTGAGGGTCTCCAGCTGGGCGACCACTCCGGACAACAGGACGGAGTCGACGCCGAGTTCGGCGAAGTCGCTGTCGGGGCGCACGCGCTCGCGCGGCACCAGCACCTCTTCTGCGATGAGGTCGCAGACGGCCTCGACCACCAGCTCGCGCAGCTGCTCGGAGATCTCGCCGGGTGCGCCCGTCCCGCCTCCGGGCGTGTCGGGCGCACCGGACGCACCAGACGCGGACGCGGAGGCGGGGGCGGGTTCGGCGATGTCGCCGCTGCGCGCCAGGGCGATCACGGTCGGTCCGAGGCCACGCCGACGCAGCGCCCGGTCGAGCAGGCCGATGCCCTCGGCCGGGGTGAGCGAGGTGAAGCCCTGCTCGATATAGCGGGAGCTGCGCACCTCGCCCATGCCGATCTGCGCCCAGCCGCCCCAGGCGACGGAGAGGTAGCGGGTACGGCCGGACCGGCGCTTCGCGGCGCGCGCCGCGAAGGCGTCGAGGTAGGCGTTGGCGCTGCCGTAGTCGGCCAGGCCGACGGACAGGAACGGGAGGACGGCCGAGAGCGACGAGTACAACACCATGAAGTCCGGTTCGTCGTCGGCGAGCAGCGCGTCCAGGGCGACCGTGCCCTCGCCCTTGGGCTCCCACGTCCGGGCGATGTCCTGCCAGGTCTTGCGGATGAACACCGGGTTGCGCTCGTCGACCGAGCCCGCGCAGTGCACGACGCCCGCGATCGGTCCGAGCGTGCCGCGCACCTCGTCCAGGAAGGCGCCGAGCGTGCCGCGTTCGGTGAGCGGCCCGCTGTGCACGGCGATCCTGGCGCCCTGGTCGCGCAGGGCCGCCAGGTCGGCGATGCCGTTGGGGAGGCCGGGCCCGGCGTCGTCGGCGCGCCACTCGTCCACGGGGGGTACGGGGCGGCGGCCGAGCAGGGCGAAGCGGCGGGCGCCGCGGGCGAACAGTTCGCGGGCGAGTGCGGCGCCGAGTCCGCCGGTGCCGCCGGTGATCACGTACACGCGGGCGGGGTCCATGGGGAATCCGCCGAACGTGCCGTCGCGTGCCGGTACTTCGCCGTCCTGGTCCAGGTCGACGAGCCGGGGTGCGTAGCGCACATTACCGCGCAAGCACACCTCGGGCTCTTCGCCCGCGGTCTCGATCTCGCGTACGGCGAGCGGCAGCGCGGCGCTCTGGTCGGTGTCGGGTTCGAGATCGACGGTGGTGGCACGGACCGCGGAGTACTCGCTGCCCAGGGTGCGGATCAGGGCCGCCATGCGGGCGCCGGTGACTCCGGGGCGCGGGTTGCGGTACGGGGCGAGGGCGCGGGTGGCGTGGACGACGTGCAGGTCTGAGTCGACGTGGTGGCGTACGAGGGTCTGCAGCAGGGCGACCCGTGCGGCCTCGCGCCCGAGCCCGGTCTCCGCGCCGTCGCCTTCGGACGCGCCTTCGGACGCGGCTTCGGACGCGGCTTCGGGTACGGCGTCGGGGACGGCGAGGTCCACGAGGTCGAGTACGGCGTCGATGCCGGGGTGCCGCTCGACGATCTCTGCGGCGACGGCCGCGCCGTCCGCGTGGTCGTCGAAGTCGACCTCGAACTCCCGGCCCGGCGGCAGGAGTCGGGGGGTGCGGGCGCGTTCGCGCAGCACGATCCAGTCGATGTCCGGGTCCAGCGCGCCGACGAGTCCGAGGCTCTCGGGTCCGCGCACCAGGAGCAGGCAGGCCAGTCGGCGGCGCGGGGCCCGCAGTGTGCCGGACAGGGTCACCCAGCGGCGTTCCATGAGCACCGGGTGGTGGTCCGGGCCGGTGCCGGGGGTCGGCTCGGGTGCGTCGGCCGGGGAGGCGTCGGTCTCGGGCCGCCGCGCGCGTGACGGGTCGGGCGTCGTCGTATCGACGCTGTCGCCGGTCGCGCGCGAAGCGGACCCCGCGGGTGTGGACCGCGGCGGGGGCGCGGACCGCGCGGGTGCGGCGGGTGCGGCGGGTGAGGTGGGCGCGGCGGTGGAACCGGTGTCCGGGCCGTGCCGCCGCGTGTGGTCGAACGGGTATGTGGGAAGCGGGATGCGGCGGGGCGGCGTGCCGGTGTGCAGCGCGCTCCAGTCGACGTCGCCGCCAGCGGCCCAGGCGCGGGCCAGCTCGTGCGCCGGTCCCGCCGCATCGGTGTCACCCGCGTGGCCCGTGTCGCCCGTGTCACCCGTGTCGCCCGTGTCGCCCGTGTCGCCCGTGTATACGCCGGGGCCGCCGCCTTCGGTGAGGAACTGCCCGATGCGGTCCTTGAGTTCCTCGACCGATCCGGCCACCAGGGCGACCCGGCACGCGAAGTGCGCGCGGCCGGTCCGCAGGGTGTACGCGATGTCGGGCAGGGTGAGCGTCTCCGGTCCTTCGTGTTCGGCGAGCCGGGCCCCGAGCCGCCGCGCGTAGGCGCGCAGGCCCTCCGTCGAGCGGGCGGACAGGGTGACCGCCTGCGCGGCACCGGCTTCGGCGGTGGGGTCTGACGGCATAGGCGGCTCCTCCAGGATCACGTGCGCGTTGGAGCCCCCGAAGCCGAACGAGCTGACGCCCGCGCGCAGCGGCGGTACGGCGCCGTCGGCGCAGGCCGGGGGCTTCCACGGCTCGGCCGTCGCGGGCAGCCGGAACGGTCCGCCCGCCAGGTCGAGATAGCGGTTGGGCGGATCGCAGTGCAGGTTGGGCGGCAGGGTGCGGTAGCGCATCGCGAGCAGCACCTTGACCAGGGACGCGATACCGGCGGCCGACTCGAGGTGTCCGATGTTCGACTTGACCGCGCCCAGGGCGCAGCCGCCGGGCGCGCCGTCGGCGGCGCCGAGCCGGTCGAAGGCCTCCTTGAGCCCGCCGACCTCGATCGGGTCGCCGAGCCGGGTGCCGGTGCCGTGGGTCTCGACGTAGGTGATGCTCGCGGCCGGTACGGCGGCCGCCCTGATCGCGTCCACGACCACGTCGGCCTGCGCCGACGGGTTGGGGGCGGTGAGCGAGTGGCCGCGTCCGCCGTGGTTGACGGCGGTGCCGAGCAGCACCCCGTGCACCGTGTCGCCGTCGGCGAGCGCCCGCGACAGCGGCTTGAGCACGACCGCGCCGACGCCCTCGCCGCGTACGTACCCGTCGGCGGCGTCGCCGAAGGCGTGGCAGTGGCCCGTGGGCGAGAGCATCCCGGCGCGGGCGAGTGACGCGTAGACGGACGTGGACAGCAGGACGTTGACGCCACCGGCGAGCGCGAGGTCGCACTCGCCGGAGCGCAGTGCGGCCACCGCCCGGTGCAGGGCCGCGAGCGAGCTGGAGCAGGCCGTGTCGAGGGCCTCGCTGGGGCCGCGCAGGTCCAGGGCGTGCGAGAGCCGGTTGGGCACGATGCTGTGCACGTTGCCGGTGACGGTGTGGGCGGCGGGCGGTTCGCCGTGCTCGCGCAGCACGTCGAGCCAGTCGTGCAGGGTCACTCCGGCGAACACGCCGGTGCGGCTGCCGGACAGCGAACGGGGGTCGTATCCGGCGTGCTCGATCGCGGCCCAGCCGGTCTCCAGGAACAGCCTCTGCTGCGGGTCCATGGTGCGGGCCTCGCGCGGCGAGATGCCGAAGAACTCGGCGTCGAAGGCGTCGATGTCGTCGAGGAAGCCGCCGTAGCGGCAGGCCTCGCCCGCGGGCGAGGTGCGCCAGTCCCAGCGCTCCGGATCCACCTCGCGCACCGCGTCGCGTCCGGCGAGCAGGTTCTCCCAGTACGTCTCCAGGTCGGGCGCTCCGGGGAACCGCCCGGCCATGCCGACGACGGCCACGGGCTCGGGGTGCGCGGGACGCGAGGGTTCCGGTTCCCGCTCCGGCTCCGGCTCCGGCTCGGACGCGGCTGGCCGCGGCGTCGCCGTCAGGGCTTCCCGCACCGCGTCGTTCTGTGCGAGCACCCCCTCCAGGCGGGTCAGGGTGGGGTGCTCGAAGAACACCACCGGGGTGAGGGCGGTGCCGAAGGCGGAGTTGAGCTGCGCGCAGAACCGCGTCAGGAGCACCGAGTTGAAGCCGTACGAGCCCATCTCGGCGTCCGCGTCGATCTCGTCGCCCGGCATTCCGAGTATCCCGGCGGCGATGTCCACGAGCCGCTGCGCGAGCGGGGATCCCGCCGCCGCGCTCGGCGACGTACCGGACGGCATGGCGGCAGAGACGGACGACGAGGACGGCGAGGGCGTGCGGGTGAACGCGGCCGTGAACCTGTCCTGGTCCCCCACGCCCACGACGGTGCATCCGGGCGGGCCCGCGAGGACGTCGTCGAGCGCGCGAAGCCCGGCCGTGGTGTCCATAGAGGTGAGTCCCGTGGCGGTCTCGGCGAGCGCGAGCGCCTCGGGTGTGACGGACATGCCGCCGTCGCGCCAGTGCGGCCAGGCCACCGACACGCTCAGGCCGTGGCGTTCACCGGCCCGTACGCGCGCGTCGCGCCACAGGGCGAACGCGTCGAGGTGGCGGTTGGCCGCGGCGTAGTCGGCCTGGCCCGCGTTGCCGAGGGTGCCGTTGACGGACGACATCAGGCAGAAGAAGTCCAGCCCGCGGTCGGCGGTGAGCGCGTCGAGCAGTCGGGTTCCGGTGGTCTTGGGTGCGAGTACGCGGGCGAAGGAGTCGTCGGACTTGCCGCGCAGGCCGCCGTCCTCGATGGTGCCCGCGGCGTGTACGACGCCGTTGAGCGGCCCGAACCGCTCCTCGCCCGCGGCGAGCGCGGCGGCCAGGGCGTCGGGGTCGCAGACGTCGGCGGTGGCGTACAGGGCCCGGCCGCCCAGCTCCTCGACGCGCGCCACGAGGTGGTGCGTGGCGGCGCTGGCGGGGGCGCGGCCGAGCAGGATCAGCGCGGCGTGGTGGGTATGGGCGAGGTGTTCGGCGACCAGTCGCCCCACTCCCCCGGCGCCGCCGGTGACGAGGTAGACGCCGCCCTCGCGCCAGGGCGCGGGGCCGGTGCGCGGCGGCTGCGGGGTGAGGGTACGGACCTGGCGCCGTCCGTCGGCGAGTCGTACCTCCGCGTCGGTGCCGTACGCCTCGGCGAGCAGCCGTGCGGTGTCGGGCGCGGCGTGCGCGTCGTCGACCTCGACGCGTACGCCGCGGAAGCCGGGCAGCTCCTGCTCTGCGGAACGCGTGAACGCGGCGACGGCGGCGCCGAGCGGGTCGGTGTCGGCTGGCGGGTACAGGCCCGCGTAGGTCACTCGGGTCTCGCCGTCGGCGCAGGCGCGGGCCAGGGCGAGGGGCAGGCGCAGCGGGTCGTCCGCGCGTGCGGCGGCGTGCAGGCGGCGCGCGTCGAGCACCACCACGCGCCGCCGAGGCGGCGCGGCGGCGACGACGCGCAGCGCGTGCTCCTCGTCGGGGACGACCTCGACCGAGGGGCCGCCGTGCGGCCGCCAGGCCCCGGAGGCCAGCGCGACGACGATGGCGTCCGCCGGGCTCTCGGGAGTGCCGGTGGCGTCGGCGTCCCGCCAGTCCGGCCGCAGGTACCAGGCCCGCTCCCCCTGTCCCCCGGCCACGCGACCCGCGCCCGTACCCGCGCCCGCCGGGCCGCGGTCCGCGGACACCTGGCCGTCGGACAGCCGGGCGGCGGGCGTGCTGGCTGTGGGGGATCCGGGTGTGGGGGATCCGGGTGTGGGTGGCTGGGTGTTGGGGAGCCAGTGGCGGGTGGGGTGGAAGGGGTGGGCGGGGAGGGGGACGCGTCGTCGGCCGACGGCGGTGAGGAGGGCGTCCCAGGGGACGCGGGCGCCGCGGGTCCACAAGCGGCCGACGCGGGTCAGGTCGCCCGCCGTGATCAGGTCGGCCAGGAAGCGGGTCGTCTCGGCGTCGTCGGTGAACACGTCCGCGAGCGAGGTGTCGGCGTCGGGCTGGCCGTACGCGATCCCGGGCGCCTCTTCGGACCGGGCGAGCCTGGCCAGGCAGTCGGTCAGTTCGGTGCGGCTGCGGGCGGTGAACGCGGCCCGGTGGGCGAGGGGTTCGCGGCCGACGCGCAGCGTGTGCGCGATGTCGGCGAGCGAGGCGTCGGGGGCCGTGGCGCTCGTCAGGTGCGTGTGCAGCCGGTGGGCGTACGCGCGCAGCCGGTCGGCGTCGGCGGCGGACAGGACGATCAGCTCGGGTCCGTCGGCGGCCGGTCCCGACCCGGCGGCCGCGCGGGCGGGCGCTTCCTCGACGACCAGGTGGGCGTTGACGCCGCCCGCCCCGAAGGAGCTGACTCCGGCCCGCAACGGCGTCTCGCCCTGGGGCCCTTCGGGCCGCCGCCAGTCGCTCAGTTCGCGGTGCACCCGGAACGGGGTGGCCGTGAAGTCGATGCGCGGGTTGAGGGTGTCGGCGTGCAGCGTGGGCGCCAGCGTGCGGTGCCGCAGTTGCAGCAGGACCTTGGTCAGGCCCGCGATCCCGGCCGCCGACTCCAGGTGTCCGATCGCGGACTTGACGCTGCCGACGGCGCACCAGCCCCGCTCGCCGTCGCCCGGTGCGAAGGCGGTGGTCAGGCCGCGTATCTCGATGGGGTCGCCGAGTTCGGTGCCGCTGCCGTGGGCCTCCACGTAGCTGACGGTGCGCGGGTCGACGTCGGCCGCGGCCAGGGCGCGGGCGACGAGCGCCGCCTGCGCGTCGGGGTTGGGCACGGTGAACCCGCTGGTGCGGCCGCCGGAGTTGAGTGCGCTGCCCCTGATCACGCCGTGCACGTGGTCGCCGTCGGCCAGCGCCTGGGACAGCGGCTTGAGCAGGACGGCGCCGACGCCCTCGCCGATGACGAACCCGTCCGCGCCCGCGCCGAACGAGCGGCACGCGCCGCCCCGCGACAGCATGCCCATCTGCGCGTACTGGATGTGCCGCGCCGGGTGCAGGACGAGGTTGACGCCGCCC
Organism: Streptomyces sp. O3; assembly: GCF_054788135.1. Classification (NCBI taxonomy): domain Bacteria; kingdom Bacillati; phylum Actinomycetota; class Actinomycetes; order Kitasatosporales; family Streptomycetaceae; genus Streptomyces; species Streptomyces sp. O3. The sequence continues at coordinate 37,395 of NZ_JBTVYK010000045.1, read as the reverse complement.
GCGATGGCCGCGCCGACCTCGCCGCGCCGGATCGCCTCGCAGGCCATGTGCAGGGCGACGGCGGACGACGAGCAGGCGGTGTCGACGGCCAGGCTGGGCCCGGCGAAGTCGAAGAAGTACGAGACGCGGTTGGCGATCTGGTAGTTCTCGGCGTACGGGAACGGGCTGTGCCCGGTGACGGCGGCCGCGCGGCTCAGCGCGGCGTAGTCGTTGGCCATGGCGCCGACGTAGACGCCGACGTCGGGGCCGAGCGTGGCGCGGGTGTGGCCCGCGTCCTGGACGGTCTCGTGGGCGACTTCGAGGAACAGGCGCTGTTGCGGGTCCATCATCGCGGCCTCGCTGGGGGCGATGCCGAAGAACTTGGCGTCGAACCGGTCGACGTCGTCGACGAGCGCGGCCCACGCGGAGTACGTCGTGTCGGGGCCGCCGTCCGGGTCCAGGTGCCGGCGGTGCTCCCAGCGTTCGGAGGTCAGTTCCGTCACGGCGCTGCGGCCCGCGGCGAGCAGCTCCCACAGCTCGTCCACGGTCCGGGCCCGGGGGTAGCGGCCCGCCAGGCCGACGACGGCGATGGGGTCCTCTGTGGTGGGAGTGGCGGCCGTCGGGGCGGCGGGAGCGGCGGGAGCGGCGGAGGCCTGTCGCTGCCGCGGGCCCGCGAGGGAGCGGGCGAGGCCGTCGATGCCGCGGTGCTCGAAGAGCAGGGTGGTCGGCAGTTCGCGTCCGAGCCGCTTCTCCAGGGCCACGGTCAGGTTGACGATGTCGAGCGAGGTCAGCTTCAGCGCCTCGAAGGAGGCGTCGGCCGTGACGGACACCCTGGGGTCGGTGAGGGTGCGCGCGAACACCTCCAGGACGGCGGCGCGTATCGACTCCAGGTCGCCGTGTGACGAGGGGGAGGCGGAGGGCAATGCCCGGGCGGGGCTCGGGGTCGTGCCGCGTACTCGCGCGTCCAGGGCGGCCACGTCCGTGATCTGCTCGGCCAGTTCGGTCAGCGCGGACAGGCGTACCGGGTCGGCGGGCACGGCCCGCGGGTCGCGCTGGCCGGTCGCGGCCTGCGCGGGGGCGTGCTCGTCGGGCCGGAAGGTGATCGCGGCCGCGTGGTCGACGGGCATCCGGTAGAGCACCGCGCCGTCGTCCTGGGGCCGCGCGTGCGCGGCGGCGACCGACTCCAGGCAGGCGCGGGCCGGTTCGTTCTTGGGCGTGGGCCGCCAGGCCGCTTCGAGTACGCGCGCGCCCGCGTCCCGCGCGGCCGCGCCGAGGTGGCCGAGCAGGGCGTGCTCGACGCCGCGGCCCAGGACCCGGCAGCTCATCAGGAAGGTGTCGAGTACGACGGTGTCGGCGCCCGGCTCGTGCCGGGTCAGGGCGGCGCCCACGATGCCGTAGTCGCCGAACCGGTCGCGGACCTCGGCGACCAGGCAGCGGGTGTCCGCGTGCTCGTCGGCGAGCAGGGCGCGGATCTCGGCCTCGGAGCGGCGGATCGTGGAGAAGTTGAACTGGTTGGTGCGCTGGGTGAGTTGGGCCACGCGCGGCAGGTCGGCCTCGGCCGCGGGGCGGATGTCGATCACCAGGTCGAGGCTCGCGATGAAGTCGGCGAAGGTGAGCGAGGACTTGCGCAGGTCCTCGCGCTCCCGGCGGGCCTCGTAGGTCGCGGCGCGCTTGCGGTCCTCGGCGGTGACCTCGGGCCGGTCGAAGGCCCAGATCCGCTCCAGGAAGCCGGGCAGGCCCCGCGGGTCGTCGGCGGGGAAGGTCAGCGCGAGTACCTGGGGGCAGGCCGCGCGCACCGCCGCGACCTCCACGGGGTTGTCGTCGAGGAAGACGAAACTGTCCAGGCCGAGGTCCAGCTCGCGGGCCAGGTCCACGAGGTTGGCCGCCTTGGGCCGCCAGTCGACCTTCCAGGCCGCCAGGTGCTCCCAGCGCAGCGGCATCACATCGGCGCGGCGGCGGAACACCTCGGCGACGCCGTCCTCGTCGTTCTTGCTGGCCAGGCAGAGCAGGACGCCGCGCTCGCGCAGCCGCAGCGCCCATTCCTGGAGGCGCAGGTGGGCGTCGTCGAAGGCGACTCCGTCGGGCCCGTCCTCGCCGCACACTCCGCGCCACAGGGTGTTGTCGCAGTCCAGGACGAGGACCTTGAAGGGCGGGGCGAGCAGGCTGTGCGCGGAGCGGATCAGGGCGGTGCCGATGGCGGTGTAGGCGGCGTCGGTGTAGGGGATGTGGGCGTGGCCGAGCCGGGCCGCGTCGTGGTACTCCGGGGTCTCGTAGCCGCCGCCCCAGGCGTCGCCGCCGGTCAGGTGGACGCCGCGCAGTCCGGTGAGCCCGTCGCGTACGAGGTCGCGTACCGCTGCGGCGCGCGCGGCGCGCGCCGGGTCCTGGTGCGGCTCCATCGGGCAGAGGTGGACGAGTACGGGTGCGCCGCCGTGCCCGGTGTAGGACTCGGCGGCGGCGACGAAGTCGGCGGCGGCGCGTTCGGGTTCGCCGTCGCCGTCGAACCAGTCCTCGACGCGCAGCAGGACGGCGTTGCAGCCGCCGGTGTTGCGGTGGAAGGAGCTGGCCGGGTCGAGGAGTTCCTGGAACACCTGGCCGTACGGGGCGGGTTCGAGCCGCAGGCCGAGACCCATGCGGGCGTTCCAGTGCTCCAGTACGGGCATCAGCGGGTCGAGGGTGAAGGTGGCGGCGGCCACCAGGGCCGGGCGTCGGTCGTCGTCGGGAGCCGCGGGGTCGGGGGCGGCCTCCTCGGGGGCGGCCTGGTCTCGGGCGGCCTGGTCTCGGGCGGTCACCTCGCGGGCGGTCACCTCGGGGGCGGTCACCTCGGGGGCGGGCGGGGCGTCGGCTCCCGAGCCGACGGACGCCCGTGTCAGGGGTGCGGCGGTGTGCGGTCCGGCGGCCTCCGCTCCGTCGGACCGTACGTCGGCGGCGTGGGCCGGGTCGAAGGCGTCGAGCAGATGGGCGGTGCCCGGCTCGCCGCCCCGCAGGATCCGGTCGACCAGCGCCGCGGCGACCGGTTCGACCGGCATGCCGCCCGCCTGGCCCGCGATGCCGCCCGACAGTCCGGTGGCCAGCCGCGGCGGCCGGGCGATGAGGAAGCGGGCCGACGGATATTCGACGGCGGCCGCGTGCAGCAGGCCCTCGACGGCGAACTTCGCGGTGACGTAGTGGGAGCGGCCCGGCGGCGGCTGGGTCACCCACTCGGACGAGAGGGCCGCCACCCAGCCGTCGGCGTCGGCGACGTCCTCGGCGAAGCAGGCGAGCGGCCCGCGGGTGAGCGCCAGGCTGTCCGCGACGTACGCGGCCGCGCGGTCGTCGGCGGCGGCGTCGAGCCCGAGGGTGTTGACCGGCGGGCAGGCGCTGAGCAGCAGCAGGTCGACGCGGCCGTGCGCGGCGCGGATCCGTTCGCGGGCCGTGGCGCACCAGTCGGGGTCGGCCCAGTCGCCCCGCAGCAGGTGCAGGCGCTGCCCGGCGTCGCCGAGCCCCGCGCGCACCGCCTCGGCGTCTTCGCGGCTCCGGTGGTAGCCGCCGTACACGGTGGCGCCGCGCAGGACGAGCGCCTGGGCGAGTGCGGCCCCGAGGCCGCGGCTGGCGCCGACCACGAGGGCGACGCGGCCTTCCAAAGCTGTGTCGCCGCCGCCCAGTTGGCCGATCAGCGTGTCGATGCGGGAAGACGCGGGCTCGTCGCGCACCAGCACCTCGGTCTCGGCGACAGCGGCGAATCCCGGCCCGTCGACGCGGGCGGTCAGCTCGACGCGGCCGAACCTGCGGTCCACCGTGGTGACTTCGGCGCGCGCCCTGGTCTCGGCCGCCGCGTCGGTGCCGTCGAGGCGCAGGGTGTAGCGGGAGACGAGCGCGGGCCGTCCCGGCGCCTCCATTCCGGCGAGGTAGCTGGCCCAGCCGAGCAGGGCGGCCAGTTCGACCGGGGCCGGGGCGCCGCCGATGCGGGCGAGCAGCCGCTCGTACGCCTCCGGGTCGGGGTCGTACGCCGCGTCCAGCGCGCCGGATGTGAGGGAGTCGAGGCCGCGTACGGCGGCCTCGGCGCGGCGGCGCGGGGCGTCCGGGGTGAGCGGCAGGGCTCCGAACGCGCGGGTGCCGTAGGTGACTTCGACGTCCAGGACGGGGCGGGCGCCGTCCGCGATCCGTACGCCCGCCCGCTCGCCGTCGGCGCGGGTACGGGCGGTGTAGTCCTGGCCGATGAACACGGGCGCGTGGAAGCGTGCTTCCAGGGCGACGGGAACCCGGCCGTCCGGCGGCTCGGGCAGGGCGGCCAGGGCGTGCAGCACCCCCACGGCCCCGTGCACGACCCGCTGCCCGAAGGAGGTGCGCCGGGCGTACGACGCGTCCATGTGCAGCGGACTGCGGTCCCCGCTCGCCTGCGCGAACAGGGCGACGTCGTCGCCCGCCACGCGGAACCGGTGCGCGGATGCGGATGGCATGTCGTAAGTCCTTCCGGGTCAGCTCGGCGAACCGGCGGGCACCGGCCGCTGCGCGCGTATCTGGCCGATCAGACCGGTGAGCACCTGGCCCGGGCCCAGCTCGTGGAACTCGGGCTCCGGCTGGTCGAGGAGGTGGGCGACCGACTCCGTCCACCGCACGGAGCCGGTGAGCTGGCGTACCAGCAGGTCGGCGGTCTCGTGGTCCTCGTACGGGCGGGCGGTGACGTTGGCGATGACGGGGATGCGCAGGGGCGCGAACCGGTATCCGGCCAGGAACCGCTCGAACTCCCGCGCCGCGGGCGCCATCAGACGCGAGTGGAAGGCGCCGCTGACCTTGAGCGGTACGACGGCCTTGGCCTCCTCGTTCAGCAGCGCGCTCGCGGCGGTGACGGCGTCGGGCGCGCCCGAGACGACGGTCTGCTCGGGGGCGTTGAGGTTGGCGACGTCGACGGGCGGGGCGTCGTCGCGGGCGAGTACGGCCCGCACCCGGTCGGCGGTGACGCCGAGTACCGCGGCCATCGCGCCGGGGCCCGCGTCGGCCATCAACGCGGCGCGTTTGGCGACGAGTTCGAGTCCGGTGGCGAAGTCGAAGGCCCCGGCGGCGAACAGGGCGACGTACTCGCCGAGGCTGTGTCCGGCCACGAAGTCGGGGATCTCGCCGGTGGTGCGCACCCGGTCGACGTACGACAGGGCGCCCACCGTGTACATGGCGCACTGGGTGTGGCGGGTGTCGGAGAGCCGCTGTTCGGGGCCCTTGAGGCACAGGTCGCTGAGAGAGTAGCCGAGGATCCGGTCGGCCTGGCGGACCAGGTGCGGGTAGGTCGCGAACAGCTCCTCTCCCATGCCCACGCGGTGTGCGCCCTGGCCGGGGAAGACGTGGATGACGGTCACATCGAGCCTTTCTGGAGGGCGGCGGTCTCGTCGATGCGCCGCTGCCACAGCCGTGCCGCGCCGTCCATGAGGAGTTCTGCCAGGTCGTCCACGTGGCGGGCGCGCCAGTCCTCGCGTGCGGTGCCGCGCAGCAGGGAGTTGAGCGCTCCCATCGCGGGGCCGCAGGGGATCTGGTAGTCGACGCGCTGTTCGGCCGAGCCGCGCATGGCGAGCCGGGTGGAGTGCACGAAGTACCACTTGAAGGTCAGGATCATCTTGAGCTTGGGGTCCCGCTCGGCGGCGGCCAGCTGGTCGGGGTCGCTGCCCCGCAGATAGGCGGCGGTCTCCTGCCACACGTCGTCGAAGGTGCGGCGGAAGAACTTCTCCTGGATCTGCCGGGCGGTCCTGGCGTCGAGCTCGTCGAGTGAGTCGTGGCGCAGATACAGCTCGTACAGCTTGTTGGCGCGGGCCGGGAAGAGCAGCCCTTTGCGCAGTACCTGGGCCTTGGCGCCGATCTCCAGCATGTCGCCCGCGGGCACGATCGCGGTGTCCTGGACGCCCGCCTGCTGGAGCAGGTCCTTGGCGGCGTCGCTGGTGCCCGCCTCGACGGTGCACTGGTTGACGGAGCCGGTGAGGACGAAGTCGGCGCCCATCATGAACGCGGCGGCCACGGCGTCGGGCGTGCCGATGCCGCCCGCGACCCCGACCCGCACGGCTTCGGCCGGGCGGTGCGCGGCCGCGACCCGTGCGCGCAGCCGCACCATGTCGGGCAGCAGGGTGACCAGGGGCCGCTGGTCGGTGTGGCCGCCGGAGTCAGCCTCGACGCACAGGTCGTCGGCCATGGTGATGTGCGCCGCGAGGTCGGCCTCTTCGGCGGTGACGCGCCCGGCCCGCAGCAGGTCCTGGACGACGGCGGGCGGCGGCGGGCCGAGGAAGGCCTCGGCCGTCTCGGGCCGGGACACCTTGCCGAGCACCTTGTTCGCGGCGGCCACGCGGCCGTCCGGGGTACGGGTGAGCCCGGTGACGCGGTAGCGGACCAGGGCGGGCGACATCTGGATGAACGCGGCCGCCTCCACGCGCCGGACGCGGCGCGCGAGGAGGAGGTCGACGAGTTCGTCTTCCTTGCGGGGGGCGCTGGGCGTGCTCAGCAGGTTCATGCCCCAGGCGTGCTCGCCGCCCAGGGCGGCGGTGAGGGTGCGGATCGCCGTTTCGACGCGTTCGGTACGCAGCCCGCCGGTGCCGAAGTAGCCGAGCAGCCCGGCCCGGCCCATCCGCTGGACCATGTCCTCGGACGCGGTGCCCTTGAACATCGCCCCGGCGACGTAGGCGTAGCGCACCCCGTGGTCGCGTCGGAACGCGGGGGACCCGAGGTGCTCGGGCGACAGCCGCCGCGCCGTGGCGGGCGCGGCGGCGGGAGCGGGGGCGCCCTGCTGGGTCACTTGGCCGTGGCGGTCTCGAAGCGGTCGAACACCGCGGGGATCTCGACGGCCAGGTGGCTGTAGAGCCGCTCCAGGACGACGAGGCGTTCGCGGCGTTCGTCGGACGCGCCGTCCAGGACCTCCAGGCCCCGCTTGAGGTGCTCGTGGAACCTCGGCACGTTGGTGAGCGAATAGCGCACGGCCTTGGGCCAGTTGTGCTCCGGGAGTGACATCCAGTAGTCGTCGCTGCCGGGCTCCTCGCGCTTCTCGAAGACGCCCGGTGTGGCGAGCAGCTTCGCGGCGTGGTCGACGTCCTCCCGCTGGACGCCGAGCGCCTTGACGATCTCGCTGGCGCGCTGCTCGACCGGGAAGCAGATCATCAGGTAGCCGAAGACATAGCCGGTGTTCCAGGCCATGTTGTCGGTGTCCTTGTAGTGCTTGGCGACCTGGTGGACGAAGCCGCGCTCGCCCTCGGTCAGTTCCGGCGCCTTCGGGGGTTCCTGCTCGGTCATGGTCGGTCCGTCCTCTCGCGGTGGGGTGGCGGGCTGGCTCAGGACGCCTTGGCGGCGTCCGGGGACTCGTACCGGTCGAAGACCGCCGGGAGTTCCCGTCCCAGGTAGCGGAAGAACGCCTCCATGTTGACCAGGCGGCGGCGACGCTCGTCGGGGGCGTCTTCGAGCACCTCGAGGCCGTGCCGCATCACCGCGTGGAAGTTCGGCATGGCCAGCAGCGCCTGTCGTACGTTGTTGGGCCACACGTCGGTGGTCATCGTCAGCGCGTACTCGCCGTCGGACAGCTCGCGGCGGGTGAGGACGCCGGGCGGGGTGAGCAGGCGGTCGATGTGGTCGACCGCGTCCCGGCTGACGCCGAGCGTCTTGACGAGCTGCTCCACCGACTGCTCGACCGGGTCGCTGATCATCAGCCAGCCGATGAGGTACCCGTGGTCCCAGGCCATCTTGTCGGTGTCCCGGTAGTGCTCGGCGATGCGGTCGACGTAGTCGCGCTCGCCCTCGCTCAGCCCTGGGGTCGGCGGCTTCTGGTCGGTCGGCGTCGGCATGGCGCGTCCCTTCGCTGTCGCTGGCTGATGACGCCCGCCGGTACGGATGTGTCCGGAGGCGTGTCGCGCCATCGAGCCTCGCCTGCCGGGGCGGGCCGGACACCAGGGTTCACCCCCAGCATTGACCCCCTGTGACCCCGGACTCGGGTACCCAGGGGTGGCGGGACGGCCGGGCCGGGTCAGCGGGGTGCGGGGTCCTGTGCGGCTGGGTCCGGTGCCGCTGGGTCCGGTGCCGCTGGGGCCTGCGCGGTTGGGGCCTCGGCCGTGGTCGCCTGCTCGTAGACCCAGCCGAAGTGGTCGATGCGCCACAGCTGCGCGAGGACGACGACCGCGCACCCGAAGGCCACCGGCCAGGGTTCGAGCGCTGCCAGGCCCCACACCAGGAAGACGCCGCCGAGCGGGCCGAGCCAGGCGAGCAGGGCGAGCGTCGTACGGTGGTGGCGCGGCAGCCGGGAGCGTTCGTGCACCCACAGGCGTTCGCCGTAGACGCCGCGTGCGGACCACTGGCGCGGCGGCGTGTCGACGGGCCGGAAGCAGCGGGGGTTGAGCCACAGCCAGCCGACGACGAGCGCGACGGGCACGAGCGCGAACCACCCGATCCAGGCCCTGCTCCAGACCGCCAGGAGCAGGGCGGGCACTGCGGCGAACCGCGTCCACACGCTCCAGGGGTTGGCGTGCCTGCGCCAGGCCTCGTCGGTCATGTGGAACGCCTTCGCGAAGCGCTCCCCCACTCGCCCGTCAAAACTGCCCATACCCGCACAACGAGCGGGTATCGGCCACGATGCGCCCGGTCTCGGCCAGTTGAGGGTCAGCTGAGTCGCTGAGTCAGGGCCAGGGCCAGGGCCAGGGTCAGTCTGACGTCAGGCCGCGCATCCGCTCGGTGAGCACCCGCGCCGCGCCGCGCATCAGGATCTCCGCGAGGTCGTCGACGTGCCGACGCCGCCAGTCCTCCCACGGGGTGCCGCGCAGATGGCTGTTCAACGCCCCCATCGAGGGCCCGCAGTTGATCTGGTAGTCGGTGCGGTCCTGCTCCGAGCCGCTCATCGCGGCCCGGATCGACTGGATGAAGTACGCCTTGAACACGAGCAGCATCTTGTGCTTCGGGTCGCGCTCGGCGAGCTCCAGCGAGGCCGGGTTGGCCTCGGCGTAGTAGGCGCGGGTCTCCTGCCACACCGCGTCGAAGCTGCGCCGGAAGTAGCGGCGTTGCAGCATGTCGGCGGTCTGCGGGTCGAGGTCGTCGAGCGAGTCGTGGCGCAGATACAGCTCGTACAGCTTGTTGGCGCGGGCCGGGTAGAACAGGCCGCGCTTGAGTACCTGGGCGCGCGCGCCGGTCTCCAGCTTGTCGCCCGCCGGGACGATCGCCATGTCCTGGGCGCCCGCGGTCTGCAGCATGTCCTTGACCCGCTCGCTGGTGCCGCATTCGACGGTGCACTGGTTGACCGAGCCGGTCAGCACGAAGTCCGCGCCCAGCACGAACGCCGCGGCCACCGACTCGGGCGCCCCGAGCCCGCCCGCGGCGCCGACCCGCACCCGCGCCGCGGCCGGGAAGTCCCGTGCGGCCAGGGTGCGTTGGCGTACGACGTCGGGGAGCAGGATGACCAGCGGGCGCTGGTCGGTGTGACCGCCGGAGTCGGCCTCCGCGCACAGGTCGTCCGCCATCGGCACCTGCGGCGCCAGGGCCGCCTCGCCGGGGGTGAGCAGACCGCGCGCGAGCAGGTCGTCGACGAGGTGGCGCGGGGCGGGTGCGAGGAAGGTGCCCGCGACCTCGGGGTGGGAGATCTTCGCGAGGATCCGGTGCGGGACGTGCGGCGAGCCGTCGGGGGCGCGGCGTGCCCCGCTGAGCCGGTAGCGCACCAGGCTCGGGGTCGGCTTCATGAACGCGGAGGCCTCCACACGGCGGATGCCGTGCCGCAGCAGCAGCTCGACCTGCTCCTCCTCGCGGGCGGGTTTGGTCATGCTGGCCAGGAGGTTGACGCCGTAGGGGCCGTCGTCGCCGAGCTCGCGCCGGAAGCGGTCGAAGGCGGCGACGGCGCGGTCGGTGCGCAGGCCGCCCACGCCGAAGTAGCCGAGCAGCCCGGCCCGGCCCATCCGCAGGATCATCTCCTCGGAGGCCACCGCCTTGTACATGGAGCCGGTGACGTACGCGTAGCGCACGCCGTGGGCCTCGCGGAACCCGGCGCTGCCCAGGGACTCGGGCGCGATGACGGGCCCGTCGCCTTCCCCGCTCCCGAACAGGTCCACGGGGCTGACCGCAACCGTCACTGTCGCCTCCCCTGGTCCGATCGAACGGTTCCCTGGCAGAGCGTGCCGAGCTCGCGGGCGGCGCGCCCCCGGCACACCCCCGGCACCCGCCCCCAGAATCGCCGGTCGCGGGGCATCGTCGTCATCATCCGGTGCGGCGTTCGTCGATGGCGCCGCCGGAACCGGCGGTGGCGGCGGACGCGAGTGCGCCGGGCAGTTCGGAGCGCTTGCCGATGCCGAGCTTGGCGTACGCCTGGCTGAGGTGCCATTCGACGGTCTTCACGGTGACGAACAGGGTCCGCGAGATCTCCTTGTTGGTCAGTCCGATCGACGCCTTCTGCGCGACCCGCAGCTCGGCGGGGGTCAGGGCCGCCGCGGGACCGGCGGTCGTACGGGTCAACCGGGCTCCGGCCAGGCGCAGTTCGGCCCGCGCGGCGTTGTGCAGGGCGCGGGCGCCGAAGCCGTGGGCCCGTTCCATCCCCTCGGTGAGGCGGCGGCGGGCGGCGGTGCGGTTCCCGGCGCGGCGCAGGGCCGAGCCGAGGGCGACGAGGGTACGGGCGTGCTCCAGGGTGCCCGGAAGCGCGGCCAGCAGGTCGGCGGCCTCCTCGACGCGGGCGAGGCCATCGCCGGTGCCCATCAGCTCGCTGTGGGTGCGCAGGGCGGCGGCCAGGGGGCGGGGAGCGCCGAACGACCGGGCTCGTACGATCTCCTCGGCGGCGATCTTCCGGGCGGCGTGCGGTCCTTCGGCCAGGGCCAGGGCGTGCGCCGCGTCCGGCAGGTACGCGCAGGCGGCGGACGGGGGGAGCCAGCCCCGGCGCTGGGCGAGTCCGCGGCAGTCGAGCAGTTCCGCCAGGCCTTCCGCGGGCCGTTCCAGGCGGATCCACAGGCGTCCGCGCGCCAGGCGGAGGGGGACGGAGAAGGCCGTGTCGGGCAGCTGCCCGGCGAGGCCGGTGCGCCGTAGCGTCTGCTCGGCCTCGGCGAGGCGTTCCGTCTCGATGAGGCAGTGCACCAGGGCGGCGGCCGCGACGGGCACGGCGATCAGCGTGAGGCAGGGCCCCGTCTGGTCACGCAGGACGGCGCGGGCCACGGTCTCGGCCTCGGCGATCCGGCCGCTGTCCAGCAGTACCGTGCCGCGCAGGGCCTCGGCCGTGGTCGCGGCCAGGGTGTGGCCCTGTTCGGCGGAGCGCCGCGCGATCTCGGCCAATGCCCGTTCCGCTGCGGGGAGTTGATCGCACTGCGCGAGGGCCCAGGCGGCAACGGTGACCGGCGGCAGCTCCATGTCCCGCTCGCCCGCCCGCTCGCCCGCCCGTACGTCGCCCGTCCGCGTCCCGGCCGCGACGGCCGACCGGGCGAGCCGGGCCACCCGCCGCGCGGGCAGCCCCCGCGCCAGGGCCTCACCGGCGGCCCGCGCCCGCACATCCGGCCCGCGAAGCGAGCCGCGCTCGGCGGCGTCCACGCCCGCGGGTGCGCTCTCGCTCGCGCGGGCGGCGGTGTCGTCGTCGGGGAGTGCCCAGGCCAGTACGGACCGGAGGGAGCGGGTCGCGGCGTGGTCGTGCGGGGCGGCTGTCGGGGAGAGGGGTTCGGCCAGGAGGGCGCGGGCCTCGGCGGGGCGGCCCGCCGAAGTGAGCGCGGCGGCCAGGTCGAGGCGTACGCGCTGCCGCTCGACCGGGTCGTCGAGGCCGCGCAGCGCCCCCGCCAGGTGGTCGACGCAGTCCGGGTGCCGGGCCCTGAGCTCGGCCGCGCCGAGGTCGGCGAGCACACGGGCGCAGTCGCCATCGGCGGGCGGTTCGGCCAGGGCGCGCCGCAGGTGGCGTACGGCGCGGCGCGGGTCGGCCGCGAGCAGCGCCTCGCGGGCCGCCGCGCGCAGCACCCGTACGGCCCACGGGTCCGCGCCGGGGTCGGTGCGGCACAGGTGGTCGGCGGCGGCGGGCGCCGACTCGGCGTCGGCGAGGCAGTGGGCCGCCCTGCGGTGCGCGGCGTTGCGCTCACGGGCGGACAGCCCGGCGTACACGACCTGCCCGACGAGCGGGCCGTGGAACGTGTACGGGACGCCGGGGCCGAGGACGCCCGCGTCCCGTAGCGCACCGGCCGCCGCGACGACGTCCGCGTGGTCGATGCGGGCGACGCGCGCGCAGTGCCGCGGCTCGGCGTCCGCGCCGAGTACGGCGATGGCCCCGGCCAGGTCCGTCACCGTGCTCGGCAGCCTGCCGAGCCTGCGGCGTACGTTCCAGGCGGCCCTGCGCGGGGTGAGCCGGTGCAGCGCGGCGACCGCCGCCTCGTCGGGTTCGATGCCGCGCGTGGCGGCGTCCTCCAGCAACTCCCGTAGATGCAGCGGGTTTCCGCCGGTCGCGGTGTGGCAGGCGCGGACGAACGACTCGTGCGCGATGCGGCCCAGCCGCGCGGCCGCGGCGTCCGCGACGGCCTTCCGGCTCAGCGGGGCGAGGCGGGCGACGCGGGCCGACGGCGAGGTGGCGGCGGCCATCAGCAGATCACGGCCGTCACTGCCGCCGCAGCCGTCACTGCCGCCGCCGCGGTCACCGCCCATGCCGCCGTCGTCGTCATCGGCGAGCGTACCGGCGAGCACGATCACGATCGGGGCGCCGTCGACGCGGTTGGCGAGATAGCCGACGAAGCGCAGGGAGAGTTCGTCGGCCCACTGCGCGTCGTCGACGACGAGCAGCAGCGGCCGCCGCGCGGACAGGTTCCGGCACAGCCAGTACAGGCCGTGCAGGGCGCCGTACACCTCGCCTTCGACGCCGGGGTCCAGGCTCGCGTGAGCACCGCCCCCGGCCCCGTGCGCCTGGCCGCCGCCCGCGGCGTCTCCCCCGTCCCCGTACGCGAACAGCGGCCGGGCGAGGGCCGCGGGCCCGGACAGCGCCGGGATGTCCCGGTCGCCGCGCGCCGCTCCGCCGACCTGGCTCTCGAAGAGCTGGCGTACGACGGCCCAGGGAAAGTCCCGCTCGAACTCGCTGCCGCGCGCGTGCAGCACCGTGCAGCCCTGGGCCGCGCCCTTGTCGCGCGCGACGCGCAGCAGGCCGGTCTTGCCGAGCCCGGCCGCCCCGTCGAACACCACCACGCCGCCCTCGCCTTGGCGCGCGCGGTCGAGCGCGGCGGTCACGAGGTCGGTCTCCCGTTGTCGCTCGAGGAGCGGCACGCCGCCCTGGTCCATCCTCAATTCCCCCTTCGGCCGGTTTCCGCGAGGCCGCGAGGCGTTCACGACGCCCAGGCGCCCGGCGTCCGGAACCCCTTCGTGTGCCAGGACCGCGCCGTGCGCGCCGCCCCTGGTCGGCCCCTGTGGTCTGGTCGGTCCGTGTGCCGTGGCGGCCGCACGCGCGCGGCGAGCAGCGCGGCGAGCGCGGTGAGCGCGGCGATCTCCTCGGGCGTCGGGTCGCCCCTGACCACCCGCAGCGAGACCGCCGCCGCCCGCGCTTCTGCGTCCGCCCGCGCGTCCGTGTCCGCCCGCGCGTTCACAGCGGCAGGTTTCCGTGCTTGCGGCCCGGCAGGTCGGCGTGCTTGCCGTCCAGCATGTCCAGCGCGTCGACGAGCCGGGCTCTGGTCTCGGCCGGGTCGATCACGTCGTCTACCAGGCCGCGCTCGGCGGCGTAGTAGGGGTGCATCAGCTCGTTGCGGTATTCCTTGATCTTCTGGGCGCGTACGGCGTCCGGATCGTCGGCGGCGGCGATCTCGCGGCGGAAGACGACGCCCGCCGCGCCTTCCGCGCCCATCACGGCGATCTCGTTGGACGGCCAGGCGAGCGCGATGTCCGCGCCGATCGAGCGGGAGTCCATGACGATGTACGCGCCGCCGTACGCCTTGCGCAGGATCAGCGAGACTCTCGGCACGGTCGCGTTGCAGTACGCGTACAGCAGCTTCGCGCCGTGCCGGATGATCCCGTCGTGCTCCTGGTCGACGCCGGGCAGGAAGCCGGGTACGTCCACGAGGGTCACCAGCGGAATGCTGAACGCGTCGCAGAACTGCACGAAGCGCGCGGCTTTCTGCGACGCGCGGATGTCGAGGACACCGGCGAGCGCGGTCGGCTGGTTGGCGACGATGCCGACGAGGCGGCCGTCGAGGCGGGCCAGGGCGCACACCACGTTGGGCGCCCACTGGGCGTGCGTCTCGAAGAACTCGCCGTGGTCGACGATCTCTTCGATCACCGCGCGCATGTCGTACGCCTGATGGGGTCCCGCCGGGACGATGTCGAGCAGCCGCTCACCGCGGCGGTCCACGGGGTCGGAGCGGTCGCCCTCCGGCGGCCGCTCCCGGTTGTTGGCCGGGAGCAGCGACAGCAGATAGCGCACGTCCGCCAGGCAGCTCTCCTCGTCGTCGTACGCGAGCGCGGCGACCCCGGACGCGGCCGCGTGGCTCGTGGCGCCGCCGAGCTCCTCGTGGGTGACGGACTCCCCGGTGACCGACTGCACCACGTCGGGTCCGGTGATGAACATCTGGGACGTGCCGCGCACCATGAAGACGAAGTCGGTGAGCGCGGGCGAGTAGGCCGCGCCGCCCGCGCAGGGGCCCACGATGACGCTGATCTGCGGGATGACGCCGGAGTTGCGGACGTTGCGCTGGAAGATGCCGCCGTAGCCCGCGAGCGCGGTGACGCCCTCCTGGATGCGGGCGCCCGCCCCGTCGCACAGGCCCACGACGGGCGCGCCGGTGGTGGCCGCGAGATCCATCAGCTTGTGGATCTTCTCCGCGTGCGCCTCGCCGAGCGCGCCGCCGAACATCCTGAAGTCGTGCGCGTAGGCGAAGACGGTCCGGCCGTGCACCCGCCCCCAGCCGGTGACCACCCCGTCGGTGTGCGGTCTGCGGTCCTCCAGGCCGAAGCCGGTGGCCCGGTGCCGCCGCAGTCCCTCGATCTCGGTGAACGTCCCGTCGTCAAAGAGGAGTTCGACGCGTTCGCGGGCGGTCAGCTTGCCCTTGGCATGCTGGGCCTGAGTGGCGCGTTCATCGGCCCCGTGCACCACCTGGTCGCGCAGGGCGGCCAGTTCCTCGGTGCGCTCCCGCAGCGACACATAACGACGCGTTCCCTCGACGAAGCTCATGCGACCTCTTTCGACGCCGATGCCCGATCGGCCTTGACTGCCCGGTCTGGTGACGCATGATCCGAACATCATCGGATGCGCTAAAGCAGCTCTTGTGTTCGGTATGGTTTCCGGCCATCTGTCCGGCCATCTGTCCTCTCGTGTCCGGCCCTCAGACGGCCTGGGCGAAGTCAAAGAAGCGGTAGGGGTCGTACGTCTTCTTCACCGACACCAGACGGCCGTGGTTCCGGCCGTAATACGCCTCGCGCCAGTTGCTCACCGCCGGGTCCACGAAGTTCTGGTAGAGCTCGTGGTTCGAGTGCGGCTCGACCGTGGAGTAGGTCCCGTTCAGCCAGGCGGCCCCCGCCTCCCGGTCCGCGTCGCCGGGGGTCTTGGCAGTCAGCGCGATCTGCATGCCGACCTCGTAGAGGGTGTCGCGGTGCACGTACGCGGTCGCGGACTTCGGCACGTCGTTGATGCGGCCGCCGTACGAGAAGAAGCCGAGCAGGCGGAACTGCGCGGGGCGCACCGAGTTCTCCAGGCGGGCCAGCGCGTCCTGGATCGCCGGGCGGGACATGGCCTGCCCGGCGAGTACGTGCCGGTACGTGGTGTGGTACTCGCGCGGCAGCACCGCCTCGGGCGAGTAGCCGACCCGGTGGCACTCGTCGACTGTCTTGTCCCCGCAGCCGAACACGGTCATCATCGCCTGCTGGTACGGGAGTTCCACGACCTCCCGGCTCAGCGCGGGCCGCGCGGCCGCGCCTACGAGTTTGTCGAGCGCGGTGTCGGCGGACGACTTCGTGCCCACGTACGTGCCGGTGAGGATGACGTGCGGGGTGCCGCCCGCGTCCGTCTGCCACACCATGAGCAGCTGCGTCGTCAGCTCGCGCGGGGCGCTCGGCAGCCAGTTCTGCCAGGCCTGTACGAGGTCGACGGCGTCGTCCCAGGCGAAGGCCAGGTTGAACAGGGTCATCACGGGGGTCCGCACGGGCCGGATCTCGTACTGGGTGACGACCCCGAAGTTGCCGCCACCGCCGCCGCGCAGCGCCCAGAACAGGTCGCTGTGCGACCACGGGCAGGCCCGCACCGCGCGCCCGTCGGCGAGCACGACCCGCGCGGACACCAGCCGGTCGGCGCCCAGGCCGTACTTGCGCGAGGCGGGGCCGAAGCCGCCGCCCAGCATCCAGCCGCCCATGGCGACGGTCGGGCAGGTGCCGGAGGGGGCCTGCAGGCCCAGCGGGGCGAGGGTGTTGACCATGTCGACGCCCTGGGTGCCGGGGCCGAACCGTACGGTGCGGCCGCTGGCCCGTACCGAGTTCAGCCGCGACACGTCGATGACCAGACCCGGCGTCGTGGAGTAGCCCGCGTTGGAGTGGCCGCCGCTGCGCACCGCCGATGCGAGGTCGTTGTCCTGGCTGAAGCGGATGCAGGCGGCGACGTCGGCCTCGCTGGTGCAGTACGCGACGGCCTGGGGGCCCACGGCGTCGAACTTGGCCTGGTGCAGCTGGACCGCCTGCCCGTAGCCGGAGTCCGCGGGCAGCACCAGGTCGCCCGCGAGCCGGTCGCGCAGGCCGTTCCACGCGGGCGCGGCGGCGGCGGAGCCCGCCCCGGCCAGGAGAGCCGCGCCGCTGGCGGCGGGCAGCGCGGCGGCCGCGCCGAGCCCGGCGCCGGTGCGTATGAGTGAGCGTCTGCTGATCATGAGATCCCCCGTCTGCGACAGTGGCACGGCGGTCGGCCGGACGGAGCGGAGTCTTGGCCGCGGCTCTTGCGCGTGCCTTGCGCGTGCCTAAACGCGTGCCCCGCACCTGCCTAAACGGGGAGCGCCACGGCGTTGGGGCGGGACGTACGCGGGCGGGGCGTACGCGGGCGGACCAGGCCGCTCTCGTAGGCGATGGCGACGAGCCGGGAGCGGTTGCGCACGCCGAGCTTGACCATGGTGCGGTGGACGTGGGTCTTCGCGGTGATCGGCGAGACGAACAGGCGGTCGGCGATCTCCTGTGTCGACAGGCCGGTGCCGACCAGGGACAGGACCTCGCGCTCGCGCGGGGTCAGCTCGTCCAGGGCGGGGGGTGCGACCCGCCACAGGCACTGGTCGATCAGCGATCTGGTGATCCGCGAGGAGACGAACGCCCCGCCGTCGGCGGCGACGCGGACGGCGCGGGGCAGCCAGGCGGCGTCGGTGTCCTTGAAGAGGAATCCGCGCGCGCCCGCGTTGAGCGCGGTGAAGGCGAGGCCGTGCGCGGCGCTGGGTGCGCTGCCCGCGCTGGGTGCGCTGCCCGCGCCGCCTGCGCCGCCCGCGCTGGGTGCGCTGCCTGCGCTGTCCGCGCTGTCCGCGAGGACGACGACTCTGGTGCGGAGGCGTCCGTCCGCCGTCACGCCGCGGGTGAGCTCGACGCCGCCCACGCCCGGCAGATGGAGATCCGCCACCAGCACGTCGGGCGTCAGCCGCTCGACCGCGCCGCGGGCCGCGGCGCAGTCGACGCAGGCGGCCAGGACCTCGATGTCGGGCTCGGCGGCCAGCAGAGCGGTGTGGGCGGCGCGGTGCGCGGGGTTCGGTTCGGCGAGCAGGACGGCGATGGTCATGCCGGGCGACTCCAGGGGGTGGGGCGCCGGGGGACGCGGCGCTTGGCGGTCTTCGGGGCGCGCGGGCGCACCCCAGGGGGATCGACCGGGTGCGGCTCAACCAGCTTCGGCGCGACTGAGCGCGGCGCGATCGAGCGCGGCTCGACCGGGTGCGGCTCGACCGGGTGCGGTACCGGACAGGACTCGACCGGGTGCGGTACCGAGTGGACGCGGTACCGGGCGGGGCTCGACCGGGTGCGGTCAGGGTGCGGCCTGGTCGGAGGCTCCGGGGTGCGTGCCCGGCTCCGGGGTAGTGGCCGGGGCGCCGGGGGCGACGGACTCGAAGGCCTCGATGACGGAGAGCAGGGCGGCGTCCACCAGAGCCGCGCGGTCACCCGGCGCGGGGCGGACCGCGCCGGGTATCTCCTCGGGTATCTCCGCCATCGCCCCCGTGTCGCGGCCGCCGAGGAACGCGAGCAGCCGCTCCGCGTGCAGCTCAGGCGCGCCCGCGGGCATCGGCAGCGCGGACAACCTGGCCTGGAGCAGCTCCATCAGCAACTGCCGTGGCTCCGACGGCGCGGGCGAGTCGGTCATGGGCCACTGTGCGCACAGCCCGCCAAGGGGCGGCTAAAGGCGGGTGATGGCAAGCCCATGGCAAGGCGGCGGCGGGCTGCCGGGCAGGGGCTGGCAGGACGGGTGCGGCGGCGGGCGGCTGTGGCAGCACTCAGGCAGAGAAAGGGGGCTTCAGCGGTGGGACGGGGCGTGCGCACTCGATTTCGTTGACGCGTCTTCGCGTCGGTCGGCACTCTCGCATCACCTCGAACCACAGCACCGCCGAAACCGCCGAACCGGGAGACGCCAGAGATGACGAAGCCGAGCAACTCACAGAATTCCGCCGGTACCAAGAAGGTGATTCTGGCCGAGCCACGTGGATTCTGTGCCGGTGTGCGCCGCGCCATCTCCATCGTCGAGGAGGCGCTGAACAAGTTCGGAGCGCCTGTCTACGTACGAAAGGAGATCGTCCACAATCACTATGTGGTGCGTTCTCTCCAGCAGCGCGGTGCGATATTCGTGGATTCGGAAGAAGAGGTACCGCACGGCGCTGTGTGCGTCTTCTCCGCCCACGGGGTGTCCCCGGCGGTGCGCACCAACGCGCAGGGCCGGAGCCTCGACGTCATCGACGCGACCTGCCCGCTGGTGTCCAAGGTGCATCAGGAGGCCCGCCGTTACGCCCGTGACGGCAAGACGATCCTGCTGATCGGGCACGCCGACCACGAGGAGGTGGAGGGCACCTTCGGCGAGGCGCCCGACCGTACGATCATCGTCGAGGACGTGGACGCGGTGGCCGCGCTGGACCTGCCGAGCGACGCGAACCTCGCCTATCTGTCCCAGACCACGCTCTCGCTCGACGAGACCTCCGACATCATCGACGCCCTGCACGAACGTTTCCCCACACTGGACGCGCCCGCCAAGAGTGACATCTGCTACGCCAGCCAGAACCGGCAGAACGCGGTGAAGGCGATCGCCGCCCGCAGCGACCTGGTGCTGGTGGTGGGCTCCACCAACTCCTCCAACTCCATCCGCATGGTCGAGGTGGTGCGCGGACTCGGCACGGCGGCCCATCTGGTGCCGGAGGTCGCGGATCTGCGGTCTGAATGGCTGGAGGGGGTCGAGAGCATCGGGATCAGCGCGGGCGCCAGCGCCCCCGAGATCCTGGTGGAGCAGGTACTCGACCGGCTCGCCGAATTCGGTTACGTCGACCTGGAGATCGAGCAGTCCGCCGTCGAGAACCAGGTGTTCGGCCTTCCCGCCTCGCTCACCGAGAACGCTGAAAGCGCCGCCTGACATTTCGGCGGCCGTGCCGCCGCCCCCTTCTCGGATACACCCCTCGTATTCCCCGTACGCCACCCGCCTGCCCTTATGGCGCACCCCACAGCGAAGAAGGCTTTCCATGACGACCGTCGCCCACCGCCCCACCACCGAATACTCCGTCACCGAGTCCGCGATCCGGCCGACCCGTGCCGGGCTGCTGGCCCAGGTCGAGGACCGGATGCGCGGGCTCATCGCGAGCGAGCAGCAGCGCTGGTACGGGCTCAATCCACGCGCGGCACGGCCAGTCGAGGCGCTTGACGCGTTCCTCGCCAGCGGCGGCAAGCGGCTGCGCCCGACGTTCTGCCTCAGCGGGTTCCTGGCCGCGGGCGGCAGTCCCGGCGACCCGGTCGCCGTGGACGCCGCGGCCGCCCTGGAGCTGCTCCAGACGTTCATCCTGATCCACGACGACATCGCCGACAACTCCGCGCTGCGCCGCGGCGCCCCCACCGTGCACGAGGTGTTCATGGCCGAGCACCGGGCGAACGGCTGGCAGGGCGAGTCCCGGCGGTTCGGCGAGGGCATCGCGGTACTCGCCGGTGACCTGGCCTTCGTCTACGCCGACCAGCTGGCGGCGCGGCTGCCCGCGCCCGCCCGCGCCGTGTGGAACGAGATGCGCGCCGAGCTCGTCATCGGCCAGCACCTGGACATGGCGGTGGCCGCCGAGGGCGTCGTCGACCCGAAGCTGTCCCGCTGGGTGGCCGTGCAGAAGTCCGGCCGCTACACCATCCACCGCCCCCTCGTGCTGGGCGCGACCCTCGCGGGCCGCCCGGACATGGCCGCCGCGTTCGAGGGGTACGGGCTCGCGCTCGGCGAGGCGTTCCAGCTGCGGGACGACCTGATCGACGCCTTCGGTTCGACCGAGGACGCGGGCAAGCCGACCGGCCTGGACTTCGCCGAGCACAAGATGACCCTGCTGCTCGCCATGGCGGCCGAGCGCGACCCGCGCACCGCCGCCCTGCTGGAGCGGCGGGACGGCGAGCCGTGGGACGTGGACGAGCTGCGCCGGGTGCTGGAGGAGACCGGGGTGCGCGCCGCCGTGGAGCGCACCATCGCGGCCCTGGTCGACAAGGCCTGTGCGTCGCTGGCCGCTTCGGGGCTCGACGAGGCCTGGCATCAGGAGTTCTCCCAGCTGGCCACGCAGGTGGCCTATCGCAGCCACTGACCCCGACCGCCCTACGGAGTGCACTGAGATGCCCAGGACACTGATCGTCGGATTCGGCCGAGCCGGCCATGGACTGCACTGGAGCGTGCTGCGCCGACTGCGCACCATGGACCGCTGTGCGGGCCTGTTCTCCGAACTGCCACCCGTCGTCTACGACTCCGACCCGCACAGCGCCCAGCTGGCCGATCCGGGCGTGCTCGCCGTACCCAGCCTTGAGCAGGCGCGCGAGCTGCTCGACCCGAAGGACACCATCGTCCATCTGTGTACGCCGCCCACGCACCGGCTGGGGCCGCTGACCGAGCTGGCCGACCTGGGGTTCGACCGGATCCTGGTGGAGAAGCCGCTGGTCGCCACGGTCGACGAGCTGCCCGCCATCGACGCGCTGCGGCGCGCCCGCGATCTGAAGCTGATGGTGGTGGCGCACTGGCTGGAGAGCGCGCTGACCCGGCGTCTGCGCACCCTCGTCGCGGGGGGCGAACTGGGCGAGCTGGAGACCGTGTTCATCGCCCAGCGCAAGCCGCGCATCACCCGCACGCTCGGCACGTTCGGCCACCCCACCGCGTTCGACGTGGAGTTGCCGCACTCGGTGGGCGTGGTGCTGTCGCTCGCCGGGGACGCCAAGACCGCCGGCGCCGAACTGGACGACATGCGCGTCAAGGGCAACGTCGTCCCCGACATGGGCTCGGCCCAGCTGCTCCTTGAGCACCACAGCGGCGTACGCACCGAGATCATCTCGGATCTGGCCTCGCCGATACGGGAGCGGGTGATCAGGCTCGGCTTCAGCCGCGGCTGGGCCGTCGGCCACTACCCGATCAGCGAGAGCGACGACTACGCGCACCTGGACACCTCGGCCGACGGCCTGGTCCCGCACAGCGTGTTCCGCGACGACTCGCTCGCCCGGTTCCTGGTGCGCGCCTACGAGCAGTTCACCTCGGACGCCGACCTCGATCCGGGCTTCCAGCTCAACGCGCGGGTCACCACGGTGCTGGCGGAGGCCAAGGAGCACGCGCGGCTCAACCGGATGGAGGCCGAGGAGTACGCGTTCGCGCGGCGCATCGAGCAGGAGATCCGCCCGGAGGTCCTGCCCCATGTCTCATGAACCGCCTCCCGGCGGCGCGCCAGCGCCCGCCGCCGCGGCAGCGCCCGCCGCCTTTCCGCACAGCCCGCGCGGCGAGGCCGCCCCCGGCATCCTGTACGCCGGGATCGGCGACGAGGCGGGGCGGACCCTGGAGCAGCAGATCGCCGCGATCCGGGGGCTCGGCTGGCAGCTGATCGAGCTGCGCGGGGTGGACGGGGTCGCGCTCGCCGACCTGGACGACGCCGCGTTCGCCGCCTGCGCGGACACCCTGAAGGCCGCGGGCCTGACCACCGCGTGTGTGGACTCGCGGATCGCGGACTGGTCGCGGCCCGTCGCCCAGGGCATCGAGCAGGACCTCGCCGAACTGGACCGGCTCGGGCGGCGCTGCGCCGCACTCGGCACCCGCTATGTCCGCGTCATGTCGTACCCGAACAGCGGGTGGGACGAGGCGAGTTGGGGCCGGGAGGTGATCCGCCGGATGCGGCTGCTCGCGGCTCGCGCCGCCAGCTACGGCCTGGTGCTGCTGCACGAGAACTGCGCGGGCTGGGCGGGGCGCGACGCGAACCGGATGCTGCGGCTGCTCGCCGAGGTGGACAGCCCGGCGCTGCGGCTGCTGTTCGACACCGGCAACGGCGCCGCGTACCGCTACTCGACGTACGACGTCCTGGTCCGCCTGCTCGGCGAGTGCCCGGAGGCGGTGTCCCACGTGCACGTCAAGGACGCCGTCGGCCGCGGTGAGCGGGCCCGCTACACGCTGCCGGGCGAGGGCGAGAGCCGCGTCGCCGACTGCCTGCGGCTGCTGCGCGAGTCCGGTTTCGCCGGGGTGTGGTCCATCGAGCCGCATCTGGCGCTGCGCCCGCACGAGTCCCGTACCGATCTGGGCGACGACGGGCCGCGGCTGTTCGTCGAGTACGGCCGCCGTCTGGAGAGCCTCGTCGCCGCCGAAGTCCTCGGCGCACGCCGCGAGCCACGAACCCTTCAGCCACGAAAGGAGCGAGCCCATGTCAGCGTCGACCGCTGAGACCGTACGCGAGGCCCCCCTGACATCCGCCGACGACGATCTGCTGCTCCACCTGCTCGCGCTGCCCACCGCGGGGCCCCTGGAGGGCGCGGCGAGCGACCGGGTGCGGCTGTGGGAGGCCCAGCGGGCGTACGCCGAAGCCGCCCGTGACCTCGGCTTCGTCGTCGAGTGGCACGGCACGGCTGAACCCTCGGCCGTGACCGACCCGCAGGTGCCCGCTTCGGTGCGGGCCGCGATGGCCCGCGACGCGGACTTCCTGAAGGTGCAGCCCAGCCTGGTGCTGCGGCTCGGGCCGCGCCTGCCGAAGAGGTCGACGGTGATGTTCAACGTCCACATGGACACGGTCGCGGGACAGCAGCCCGTCAAGCTGGAGGGCGACCGGTTCCACGGGCGGGGCGCCATCGACGCCAAGGGGCCCGCCGTGGCGCTGCTCGCCGGGATCCGCGCCGCGGCGGCCGCCGAGCCGCTGATCGGCAGCGAGGTCGGCGTCCTCGTGCAGATCGTGTCCGGCGAAGAGGGCGGCGCGATGGGCGTGTTCGGCACCCGGCCGCTGATCGAGCAGGGCTACACGGGCCGCCTCAACATCTTCTGCGAGCCCACCCGCGGGCGGCTGCTGACCCGCTCGACGGCGTCCATGACGGCGCGCGTCGCGGTCGACGGCGAGGACTCCATCGACGACGCGCCGGGCGCCGGGCACAACGCCTCGGTGCTGCTCGGCCACCTCGCCGGGCATCTGGCCGCCGCCCTGCCGCCGTACGCGGACAGCGGGCAGGTGTGTGTGGCGGGCCTGCAGACCGGGCCGCTGCACAACAAGGTCTACGGCAGCGGACAGCTCCTGCTGAACCTGTCCTACGGGGCCGCGGCCGACGGCATCGCCCTGGAAGCCGCGATGACCAGGGAGCTGCGGGCCGGGATCGCGGACTTCCGGGCCCGGCACGCGGGCAGCCCGCTGCTCGCCCTGACCGCGCACGACGCCGAGCTGATCACCCGCCTGGACTGGCTCAAACGCGGCCTGCCGACCCTCGACGCGCACGACGCGTGGGCCGAGCATCTGCTCACCGCCCGCGTGGGGCTGGCCCGCTGGCCCGCCGACGAGCCCGCCTTCACCTGCGACGCGATCTGGGCGGACGGCCTGCCCGGCGCCTTCACGGCGGTGTTCGGGCCCGGCGATCTGCGGGCCAACAACGCGCACGCCGAAGGGGAGTTCGCCAAGCGGTCCGAGCTGGAGTCCTTCGCCGCCGACGTCGCCCGGCTGCTGGCCGTCTTCGCCACCACGGAGTCGACGACGGCCGCCACCGAACTGGTCTGACCGCCGCGCCCGTCCCCCGGCGGGCCGCCAGGCGGCCGCCTGGAAGCCCACTTGGCGACCACCTGGCGTCCGGCCGCCCTGAGCGTCTCCTGAGCCAGCTCTGAGCGACTCCTGACCACCCTGGCCGCTCCAGGGCCACCGTACCGACTCGATGCTCGACCACCGACTCGATTGAGGAAGCGATGACCACCGCCACCACTGCCGAACGTGCCGTAGGCACCGTCCGGTTGGACCACGAGGAACTCGTCGGGTTCACCGCCCGGGTGTTCACCCGCCGCGGACTCGCCCCCGAGCGGGCCGAGATCGCCGCGCGAGCCCTGGTCCACGGCGACCTGACCGGCGTCACCTCGCACGGCCTGGCCAACCTGACCCGGCTCTATCTGCCCCTGTTCGACGACCGGCGCACCGACCCCGACGCCGACCTGGAGATCGTCGCCGACCGCGGCGCGGCCGTGCTCGTCGACTCCCACAACGCGCTCGGCCTGTGGTCCGCGCACGCCTCCATGGAACTGGCCCTGGAGCGCGCCGAAACCTACGGCGTCGCCCTGGTCTCCCTCTACAACGGCACCCACTTCGGCTGCGCCGGACACTTCACGGCGCACGCGGCGAGCCGGGGCGCCATCGGCTTCCTGGCCGGGAACTGCGGCGGGCAGCGCATCATCCGCCCGCCGGGCGCCGCCGAGCCGCTGCTGGGCACCAACCCCTTCTCGCTCGCCGTGCCGATCGGCGACCACCCGCCGTACGTACTCGACATGTCCACCACGGTCGTGCCGACCGGCCGGATCCGGGCCGCCGCCCGCGCCGGGCAGTCCATCCCCGAGGGCTGGCTGGCCGACGACCTCGGCAACCCGGTCACCGACCCGCACGCCTTCGACCGCGGCGAGGCCCATCTCCAGTGGCTGGGCGGCCGCCCCGAGACCGGCTCCTTCAAGGGGTACGCGCTGAGCCTGATGGTGGAGACCCTGGCGGCCCTGCTGCCGGGCGCCGAGCTCGGCCCCACCTCGACGGCCGGGCGCGACGACAACATCGGCTTCTTCACACTCGCCATCGCCCCCGGAAAGCTGCGCTCCCCCAGCGCGTTCCGCGCGCAGTCCGAGGAGCTGTTCGGCGCGCTGATGAACGCCCGCGCCCTCGACCCCGACCGGCCCGTGCGCTATCCGGGCTGGCCCGAGGCGCAGCGCGCCGCCGAGGCCCGCGCCGACGGAGTGCCCCTGGCCGCCGCCCTGTTCGCGGAGCTGGAGCAGGTGGCGTCGCAGCTGTCCCTGACCGTGCCCACCCCGCTTGGAGCGACCCGATGAGCATCCAGACGAGCACCCGCACACCGATCAGGGTCGGCATCATCGGCCTCGGCGTCATCTCCCGGTTCTACGTCGACGCGCTGGCCGACGAGGTGACCGACATCGAACTGGCCGCGGTGTGCGACCTCAACGACGAGGTGCTCGCCCCGCACCGGGGCCGGGTCCCCGCCTTCCGCGACCACCGTGAACTGCTGGCCTCGACCGACCTGGACGCGGTCGTCGTCAACGTACCCAACGACGTGCACTTCGCGGTGTGCCGGGACGCGCTCGCGGCCGGTGTCGCCGTCTGCGTGGAGAAGCCGCTCGGCATCACCGTGCGGGAGGGCCGCGCCCTGGTGGACCTGGCGCGCGAGAAGGGCGTGGCGCTGTTCACCGCGTACCACCGCCGCTACAACGCCAACGTCCTGGACCTGCTGGCCGCGCTGCCCGCCGACGTGCCGGTCGAGAAGCTGACCGTGCGCTACTGGGAGAAGATCGAGGAGCACGTCGGCAAGGACCGCTGGTACCTCGACCCGGCCCGCTGCGGCGGCGGCTGCGTCGCCGACAACGGGCCCAACGCCATCGACGTGGTGCACCTGTTCCTGGGCGACGTCGCCTTCAAGGAGGCGACGGTCGTACGGGACGCCGACGGCGTCGACCGGCAGGCCGTGATCGGCCTGACCGCCGCGGACGGCGTCGAGGCCGTCGTCGACCTGGACTGGGCCTACGAGCACGGGGAGCGCAAGGACGTGGACGTCCTGCTCGCCGACGGCCGCACCCTGAGCTGCGACATGCTCGCCGGCTACCCGGCCTTCAAGAGCTCGCTCGCCCACGAATACGTGGGCGTGCTCCGGGAGTTCGGCGAGGTGCTGCGCGGCGAGCGGGACCGCTGGCCGGACGGCTTCGCCACGCTCGACCTCGTCGACCGGGTGTACGCGGCCGAGCGCGCCGCCGCGACGGCCTGAGCCCCGCGCCCGTACCCGTAGCCCGTACCCCGTCGCCCGTACTTCCGCCCCGTACCCCCCGTACTCCGCCCGCCCCGCCCCGCAACCCACCGCGCCAAGGGAGTCGATCGTCATGGCACACCTCGAGAACGGCCGCAAGAAGAGCGTCGACGGCACCGTCGTCAAGGTCCTCAAGCACCGCCGCGACGACCGCGGCATGGTCCTGGAGCCGCACACCAGCCGGTGTGTGCGGGAAGGCGAGGTGCACGAGCTGGTCACCACCGACCAGGCGGACACCGAGCCCGGCGGCACCGTCGACCGCGTCGGCTTCCTCGGCTTCGTGGAGATCGCGGGCGGCGGCGTCCTGGACCGCGGCGACGAGGTGTGGGTGGGCGGCGAACGCGTCGGCACCGTACTCGGCTGGGACGCCTGCCACTTCCCCAACCACTACAACGTGTTGATCGCCTGCGACCCGCCGCGCACCGGACCAGAGATCGGCCTTGAGCCGGGCGCCGGGATCCGCTTCGTACCGGCCGCGGGCCACCGCGCCCGCGAGGAGGAGCTGGGCACGCTGCTCGCGGGCGTCCGCTCCCCGCGCGACCTCAAGGACCTGGACCACGGCCAACTGGGCTTCCTCGCCGAGGAGATCCGCGACCTGCTGATCCGCAAGGTGTCCAAGACCGGCGGGCACCTGGGCCCCAACCTCGGCGTCGTCGAGCTGACCCTCGCGCTGCACCGGGTGTTCGACTCGCCGCGCGACCAGATCGTCTGGGACACCGGCCACCAGACGTACGTGCACAAGATGCTGACCGGCCGCGCCGACCGGTTCGACTCGCTGCGCCAGGCCGACGGCATCTCCGGCTACCCCTCGCGGGCCGAGTCGCCGCACGACTTCGTGGAGAACTCGCACGCCTCCACGGCCCTCTCGTACGCCGACGGGCTGGCCAAGGCGCACCAGTTGAACGGCGAGTCGGACCGCGCGGTGATCGCCGTGATCGGCGACGGCGCGCTGACCGGCGGCATGTGCTGGGAGGCCATCAACAACATCGCGGCCGCCAAGGACCGGCCGGTGATCATCGTCGTGAACGACAACGGCCGCTCGTACGCGCCGACCATCGGCGGGCTCGCCGAGCAGCTGACCACGCTGCGCACCTCGCACCGGTACGAGCGGTTCCTGGAGTGGGGCAAGCTCGTCGCCCAGCGCACCCCGGTCGTCGGCGGCCCGCTGTACGAGGGGCTGCACGGCGCCAAGCACGGCCTGAAGGACATGGTCACGCCGCAGAACCTGTTCGACGGGCTCGGCCTGAAGTACATCGGCCCGGTCGACGGGCACGACACGGCGGCCCTGGAGAAGGCCCTGGAGCGGGCCCGGCACTACGGCGGCCCGGTCCTGGTGCACACCATCACCACCAAGGGCAACGGCTACCAGCCCGCCGAGAAGCACGAGTTGGACCGCTTCCACGCCACGGGCGCCTTCGACCCGCGTACGGGCAAGGGCAAGGCGGCGGCCGCCCCGGTCCGCACCTGGACGTCGGTGTTCAGCGACGCGCTCGTCGCGGCCGGTGAGCGGCGGCCCGACCTGGTGGCGCTCACCGCGGCGATGCTGGAGCCCACCGGGCTGCTCAACTTCTCCAAGGCGTTCCCGGAGCGCACCTTCGACGTGGGCATCGCCGAGCAGCACGCCGTCACGTCGGCGGCCGGGCTCGCCATGGGCGGCAAGCACCCCGTGGTGGCGATGTACGCGACGTTCCTCAACCGGGCCTTCGACCAGGCCCTGATGGACGTGGCCCTGCACAAGCTGCCCGTCACGTTCGTCCTGGACCGGGCCGGGGTCACCGGCGACGACGGCGCCAGCCACAACGGCATGTGGGACATGTCGATCCTCCAGGTCGTGCCGGGGCTGCGGCTCGCCGCGCCGCGGGACGGCAAGCGGCTCGCCGAGCTGTTCGACGAGGCCGTCGCCGTCGACGACGGGCCGACCGCGGTGCGCTTCCCCAAGGGCCCGGTGCAGACCGACATCGACGCGGTGGACACCGTCGGCGGCATCGACGTACTGCACCGCGCGGACGCCGTGGACGCCGTGGACGCCTCGGTCGGCTCGGACGCCTCGGACGCCGAGGACGTGCTGATCGTCGCGATCGGCTCGATGGCGCAGACCGCGCTCGACGCGGCGTCGCTGCTCGGCGCCGACGGCATCGGCTGCACGGTCGTCGACCCGCGCTGGGTCAAGCCGGTCCCCCCGGCCCTGGCGCCGCTCGCGGCCCGGCACCGTCTGGTCGTCACGATCGAGGACAACGGCCTGGCGGGCGGCGTCGGTTCGGCGATCGGGCAGGCGCTGCGCGCGGCCGGTGTGGACACGCCGCTGCGCTCGCACGGCATCGCGCAGGAGTTCCTCGACCACGCCAAGCGCGCGGACATCCTGCGCGAGCTGGGCCTGACGTCGGGCGACATCGCCCTGCAGATCACCGAGACCCTCAACCGCCAGAACGCCCAGCTCCCGGCACGCCTCTCGGCCTGAAGCACACGCACACCCTCCCCCTGTACGCACAACCCTCCCTCTCTACGCACACCCGCCCCCTGTACGCGCCCCACCCACCCGAAGGGAACCCCCTCATGTCTGTCCTGCTCGGTACCCCGACCCTGCCGCCCAAGTCCGTCGCCGCCCGCCGCAAGTCCCGTCAGTTCATGGTCGGCAATGTGCCGGTCGGCGGCGACGCCCCGGTGTCCGTCCAGTCCATGACCACCACGCTCACCTCCGACGTCAACGCCACGCTCCAGCAGATCGCCCAACTCACCGCGGCGGGCTGCCAGATCGTACGGGTCGCCTGCCCGTCGCAGGACGACGCGGAAGCGCTGCCGGAGATCGCGAGGAAGTCGGCGATCCCGGTGATCGCGGACATCCACTTCCAGCCCAAGTACGTCTTCGCCGCGATCGACGCGGGCTGCGCCGCGGTCCGCGTGAACCCAGGCAACATCAAGCAGTTCGACGACAAGGTCAAGGAGATCGCGCGGGCCGCGAAGGACGCGGGCACCCCCATCCGCATCGGCGTCAACGCGGGCTCCCTGGACAAGCGTCTGCTGCAGAAGTACGGCAAGGCGACGCCCGAGGCGCTGGTCGAGTCGGCGCTGTGGGAGGCCTCGCTCTTCGAGGAGCACGACTTCCGCGACATCAAGATCTCGGTGAAGCACAACGACCCGGTCGTGATGATCGAGGCGTACCGGCAGCTGGCCGCCCAGTGCGACTACCCGCTGCACCTCGGCGTCACCGAGGCGGGCCCGGCGTTCCAGGGCACCATCAAGTCGGCGGTCGCGTTCGGCGCGCTGCTCGGCGACGGCATCGGCGACACCATCCGGGTGTCCCTGTCGACGCCGCCGGTGGAGGAGGTGAAGGTCGGCCTACAGATCCTGGAGTCACTCAACCTCAAAAAGCGCGGCCTGGAGGTCGTGTCCTGCCCTGGCTGCGGCCGCGCCCAGGTGGACATCTGGACCCTGGCCGACAAGGTCTCGGCGGGCCTGGACGGCCTCGACGCCTCGCTGCGGGTCGCCGTGATGGGCTGCGTCGTCAACGGCCCCGGCGAGGCACGGGAGGCGGATCTGGGCGTCGCGTCCGGCAACGGCAAGGGCCAGATCTTCGTCAAGGGCGAGGTCATCAAGACCGTACCCGAGGCGAAGATCGTGGAGACCCTGATCGAGGAGGCGCTGAAGCTGGTGGAGGAGATGCCGGAGGAGGAGCGCTCCGGCGAACCCGCGGTCGTGGTGCGGTGAACCCACGGCAAGGCGGCGCCCAGCCGCCGACCAGGCGACGCCGCCCGCTGGTCGCGACCCGGCCGGTCCCCACGGGGCGACGCCCCCGTGCCCCGGCCCCCCGCCCGGTCCCCGCCCGCACCGGCGACCGCCACCGCCAACGCGCACCACCAGGCCCCACCGTGGCCCACCCACGGCCCCCAGCGCGACACACACCGCCAGCAGACCACCCACGCCGTCCCCGGCCGCTCCCCCGCGAGCGACCGGGGATCCGGGGTTCGAGGAACCTGAGAAGTCAGGCGAGCATGGAACCTCACCACACCCCCAGGGCTGACACATGTACTAACCTTGGACACATGTCGATGCAGAGAACCAATGTCTACGCCGACGCCGATGACCTCGCCCTCATCAAGGAAGCCTCGGTACGACTCGGCCGCTCCGAATCCGAGATCATCCGCTACGGCGTCCACCTCGCCGCCCTGTCCGTCCGCACCTGGGACACCCCTGCCTTCACAGAGGACGAGCTGATCCCCATGGGCGGACCGGTCTCGCACGACGAGATCAAGGCCACCCGCCGCGAAGCCGCCGAGCGCACCGGCAAGGAGCGGAGCCGGTGATCCTGATCGCCGACACCGGCGGTCTGATCGCAGCGCTCAACCCCGACGACAAGGACCACGCGGGCTCACTCGACGCGCTCACCCGCGCCGGGCTGGTGATTCTCTCGCCGCTGGCCGTCACCGAGGTTCATCAGGTCGTGACCTCCCGCGCGGGGAGGGATGCCGCAGACCGCGCCATCAGGGCCATCGCCCGTCGGATTCGATCCGGACGCTTCCAGTTCGCAGAACTCACCGCCGGAGTCCTGGAACGCGCCCTGACCGTACGGGAGCAGTATTCCGGCCTGGACCTCGACCTGGCCGACGCGGTCGTGGTCGTCCTGGCCGCCGAGCACGGCACGAACGAGATTCTGACCGTCGACCGGCGGGACTTCCGCGCCATGGCGCCGATCACCGGGCACACAGCCTTCCGCTTGCTTCCCGACGACCTCTGACCGTCGCAGAAGGGTGCCCAGGCCGTCCGGCGCGCCGACTCGGATGACCGGATCAAAGGGGAACGATTCGGGGCCGCGGGCGGCAGGCGAGAGCCACGTTGGACGTACAGGCGATCACCACACAGGTGGCCGCCCCTACGCCGACCGCGCCCCCCCATCGTACTCAAGGAGAGACAGACCCTGGCTGACGCCACCGTGTTCTGCAAGGCCGGATGGCATGCGACCGGCGGCGGGTTCGTCTCGCAGTACCTGTGGGCGTATCCCATGATCTCCGGCCCGGCTTTCACAGCCGGTGACAGTCAGCCCCGGGGCTGGAAGGCAGCACTGAGGGGACCGGAACGGGGACTCACCCGCGAGTTGACCATCGGCTACGTCAACGTCTCGACGGCCTCGCCGAGGGAGTCCGTGCTGGTCTGGGCGCGCTGTGATAGTCCTCGTACTTCGCCTGCCGCCAGGCCAGCTCGATGTCGTTCAACTCCGGGCCGGCCCCGGAGCCGCCCGTGCCGACCTTGACCTGCCCAACCGGCCACACCCCGGCCGAGCGTGCTGCAGTCTGCGCGGGGTCGGTATCGGAATCAGCAGACGATAATGGGGCTGATGAGGGCGGTGCAGGGCGCGGAGGCGGTGTTGTTGGACAGGTCGGGGTCGATGGTGCCCGAGCTGGTGATGCTCGCGGTGGCATTGAGGGGTCCGAGAGCCAGGGGGTCGATCTGTGCTGTCACGACGGGAGCGATCCCCTGCCTCACGGGCATCCCCGAGACATCGCAGGTGACAGTCTTGCTGCTGTTGTCGTAGGTGCAGCCGGCGAGATTGACGCTGGCGCTGGTGGTCTGCGGGGGGAGTTTCACCGTGGCGGTAGCGGTGCCTGATGCCCTGTGCGGACCGGCGTTGTC
The DNA here is from genome assembly GCF_054788135.1 of Streptomyces sp. O3. Taxonomy (NCBI): domain Bacteria; kingdom Bacillati; phylum Actinomycetota; class Actinomycetes; order Kitasatosporales; family Streptomycetaceae; genus Streptomyces; species Streptomyces sp. O3. The sequence continues at coordinate 5,457 of NZ_JBTVYK010000045.1, read as the reverse complement.
GAAGAGTGTCTGGTAGGTGATGGTCCCGGCGACTGCCGACGCGCTGATGGTGGCGTACAGGTCGGAGGTGCCGGCGGCGTGGGCGGGTTGCGGAATGCCGAGCAGGCCCACGGTCGCCAGGGCGGTGATCGCTCCGGAGGCGAGAGAGGGGATCGGACGCATCAGAAGCTCTCCATTCGTGCGGCGGCAACAGTGCTCGACGTGGTTCCGGTGCCCGTCATGACCAGGTTACCGACGGAGCGTCAGCCCGCCGGTGGAGTTGGCAAGGTTCACCCTTCTGGGCTGGTGATGCCCGTGGCACCCTTCCGGGGCTTCCGTACCCTGACCGACCGTGTGACTCACGCCGAGAGCGCTCCTTCCTCCCGGCCGGCATCGTGCACACACGCGGCTGCCAGTTCGTCCAAGGACACCCCCAGTGCGGCAGCCAGAGCCACCACGGTGAAAAAGGCCGGAGTCGGTGCCCGGCCGGTTTCGATCTTGCGCAACGTCTCCGCCGACACCCCCGCCGCTGCGGCGACCTCCACCATGCTGCGGTCGCCACGTGCCTGACGCAGCAGCGCGCCGAAGTGTTCTCCGCGCCCCTCCGATCTCGAACTGATCAAGACCGCTCAGCAGGCCCTTGACGCCGGTATCGCCGCCGCCGTCCCCGGCAAGCGGATCGGTGACATCTCCCACGCCATCGGCACCGTTGCCCGAGCAGCCCGCTGTGGCATGCCCACCGGCTTCGGCGGCCACGGCATCGGGCGTCGGATGCACGAAGATCCCCACGTCCCCAATCGCGGACGCCCCGGCCGCGGCTTCCCCCTCCGCCACGGCCTGGCCCTCGCCATCGAACCCATGCTCATGGCCGGCGGCCGCGACGATTACCACACCAGTCCCGACGGCTGGACCCTGCACACCGCCGACGGCAGCCGAGCGGCCCACGTGGAGCACACCATCGCAATCACCGAAGAAGGCCCCCGCATCCTGACCCTCCCCTGACCGCCGCGCGCAAGCCGCCGCTCGGCTGGCTTCACCCTCCGCCATGGTGGCCATGCAGTCAGCTGAGAGCGTCGAGCAGTTCGCGCTCGCGCTGGGCGCTGAGGCCAGCGCGTCTGGCCCGGCCCAGACCCTGCTCGCGTTCCCAGAGCAGCGTGTCGGCCAGCAGTTCCGTCCGAGGACGATGGCGCAGCCCTGCGGCGCGCGCCGCGGTGCCGTTGCGGGCCGAGAGCCCTTCCCAGCCCGGCTCGACGAGCCACATCGGCAGCGACTCGGCTCCCATGTACCCGGCCACGCCGTTCGCGAGCAGCCATGTCGAGTCGGCGGTGACCACCGGGCCGGTGTGCCCGCCGATGGCGCGGGACAGTTCGATCCACTCTCCGAACGGAACGACCGGGCCGACAGCGTCGTATGCGCCGATGGCCCCCGCCTCCGCGGCGTCGAGCAGCCAGGCGGCAAGGTCTCGCACGTCGATCGCCTGGGTCGGCATGGCCGACGCGTCGGGGACCAGCATCGGCCCGAGCGGATCGCGTGCGGCGCGGGTCACCCAGTATCCGGAGCGACCGCTGCGATCGCCAGGTCCGCCGATCAGGCCAGCGCGGGCGATGAGGAGGCGGTCGCCCACGACGGCCGCCGCCGCCTGCTCGCAGGCCACCTTCGCCTCGCCGTACGACCCGCGGTCGACCTCGCTTCGGTCGGTCGGGGCGAGCAGGGTCGCGGACTCGTCCGCGTCCGGCACGGCGTGGGAGGCGTAGGCGCTGACGGAAGAGACGTAGATCCAGTGCCTGGCCCTGCCGCCCAGTGCGTCAAGCGCCTCACGGACGAAGCCCGGCTGCCATGACACCTCGATGACCGCGTCCCACTCACGGTCGAGCAGGGGTGCGTACGCCGAAGGGTCGCGCCGGTCGGCGGCCACCAGCCTCGCTCCGTCCGCGACTTCTCCGCTCTCGCCGCGGGCCAGGCACGTCACCCGGTGGCCGCGCCCGATCGCCTGCCGCGACAGCTCCCTGCCCACCCATGCTGTTCCGCCCAGAACCAAGATCTCCATCCCGCCACCCAAGCACCGCGCGCACCGGGTGCCCAGACGGGTTCGCCGACAGCGGACCCGGAGCACTCCGGCGAGACGGGCAACACCTGGGGCCGTGAGATTTCCGCGCAGCTGCTGCTGATGGGCGCCGACCGCTTCCTGAAACTGGGGTACGACGAAGAGGACGCATCCGGTTCCTGCGGACAGCGCTGGGGCGTTGACCCTGGCGTACGCCAGCGGCCGAACCGGCCTCTTTGAAGGGGAAAACCGGTGGACATCGCTGCGCCGTACGCCCTAGCGTCGCCGACGCTCGAAGATCCACACGTCCGGATGAGGTGCTTTTGATGACGGTCCAGGCAACGGCGGCCAGCTTCACCAGGCCGTCCCCCGCGCACGCCATGGCCTCATCAGATGTATCAGATGCATCTGACGTATCGGACGTAAGGAATTCTCATCGTGGATCTGCCGCGTAGTTTCACCATCCGTGAGAGCGGTCACCGCATTCACAACCCGTTCACCGGCGAGAAGCTGGCCGCCCTGGGGCGGGCGTTGCGCTTGGCCCCTGGGACGCGCGTGCTCGACCTGGCCAGCGGGTCGGGCGAGATGCTGTGCACCTGGGCGCGTGACCACCGCGTCGTCGGCACCGGGGTGGACATCAGCACCGAGTTCACGGCCAAGGCCCAGGCTCGGGCAGCCGAGCTCGGTGTCGCCGATCAGGTGGTCTTCGTGCACGGCGACGCGTCCGGCCATGTCGCGGACGAACCCGTCGACCTCGCCGCGTGCCTCGGTGCGACCTGGATCGGGGGCGGCGTCGCTGGCACGGTCGAGCTGCTGCGTCGCAGCCTCCGCCCCGGTGGCCTGTTGCTGATCGGCGAGCCGTACTGGCGTCAGGACCCCCCGGACCAGGACACCGTCGAAGCGTGCTACGCCAGCGACCGGGACGACTTCCGGCTGCTGCACGAGTTGATCGGGCAGTTCGGCGAACTAGGCTACGACGTCGTCGAGATGGTGCTCGCCGACCAGGACAGCTGGGATCGGTACCAGGCCGCGCAGTGGCTCAACATCCGGCGCTGGCTCGACCGGAATCCCGATGACGAGGATGCCGAGTTGGCCGCCGAGTTGAGGGCCGAACTCTCCCGAGAGCCAGCCCGCTATGCCAGGTACGCGCGTGAGTATCTGGGGTGGGGTGTCTTCGCTCTCATGACCCGCTGACGGTCGCTCACTTCGGGGCCGGGTTCGATGGCTCGCCGCCGGACCCGGTCGCGGCCCGGCCCTCTGTGCGTACCAACGCCCCGCGGGCCTAGCGCTGCAAGCAGGGCTTTAGGCGGGGCGCGCATGCTCGGCGGGATTCCAATCCTGGCCGTATCAGGCCGTATCCGCCGAGGAGCTCTCGCCATGACGACTCGCACCTCCGGGCAGGCCGCGCTCGCCGCTGAGCTGCGCGGCTGGCTCACCGCACGCCTCGCGATCTACCTGGACCGCCCGGAGGGCTCCCTCGACCACCACACGCCGCTCCAGGAGTACGGGATGGACTCGGTGGCCGCGCTCAGCCTCTGCGGCGACCTGGAGGACGAGCAGGGGCTGATCGTCGAGCCGACCCTGGTCTGGGACTATCCGACGATCTCCGACCTCGTCACCTACCTCGCGCCCCGGCTGGCGGCCCGGTGAGGTTCTTCAAAGGCGCTCTTACACGGTGAGTTCGCGGGCTCGGGCGCGGGCCCGCTTCTCCGCTGTCAGGACGTCGTCCAGGGTCAGTTCCGTACCGGGGGCGCTGTCCAGGCGTTCCTCCACCACCCTGCGTACGGTGGGGACGATGTCGAGGAACGGCAGCCGTCCCGCGAGGAACGCGGCTACGCACTCCTCGTTCGCGGCGTTGAACACCGCGGGGGCGACGCCGCCCTCCTCGCCCGCGAACCGCGCGAGGGCGACCGCGGGAAAGGCCTCCTCGTCGAGGGGGAAGAACGTCCACGCGGCGGACTGGGTCCAGTCGCAGGCGGGCGCCGCGTCCGGCACCCGGTGCGGCCAGCCGAGGCCGAGCGAGATGGGAACACGCATGTCCGGCGGGCTCACCTGGGCCAGCGTCGAGCCGTCGGTGAACTCGACCATCGAGTGGACCACCGACTGCGGGTGCACGACGACGTCGATGCGGTCGAAGGGCACGTCGAAGAGCAGATGGGCCTCGATGACCTCAAGTCCCTTGTTCACCAGGGTCGCCGAGTTCACCGTCACCAGCGGGCCCATGTCCCACGTCGGGTGCGCGAGCGCCTGCTCGGGCGTCACATCGGCCAGGTCGGCCCTGCTCCGGCCGCGGAACGGGCCGCCGCTCGCGGTGAGCACCAGACGGCGTACCTCGGTGTCCCGGCCGCCGCACAGGCACTGGTAGAGCGCCGAGTGCTCGGAGTCCACCGGCACGATCTGTCCCGGCCGGGCGAGCCGCTTCGCCAGCGGTCCCCCGGCGACCAGGGACTCCTTGTTCGCGAGCGCGAGCGTGGTGCCCGACTCCAGGGCGGCGAGCGTGGGGGCCAGGCCGATGGACCCGGTGATGCCGTTCAGGACCACGTCGCAGTCCTTCGCCGCCAGTTCGACGGCCGCGTCGGGGCCGCCCAGGACGCGCGGCAGCGGCCGTCCTTCGGCGCGCTCCGCGAGGAGCCTGCGCAGCGCGGGCGCCGCGTCGGCGCTGGCCACGGCGACCGTGGGCACGCTGAACTCCAGGGCCTGTTCGGCGAGCAGGTCGAGCCGACCGGCGCCCGCGGCCAGGCCGAGTACGCGGAACCGGCCGGGCGAGCGGCGTATGACGTCGATGGCCTGGGTGCCGATCGAACCCGTCGAGCCGAGGATGATCACTGTGCGTGGTGTGGCACCGCGCGGGCCGGCGATGCGGGGGGCGGCGAGTGGGGTGGTGGGGGCGGTTTCCGTGGGGGTGGTCGCTTCCGTCGGGGCGGTCGCTTCCGTACGTGCGGTGGGCATGGCTGGCCTCGGTGGGTGTCGGGGCCGTTGGGCCCTGCTGGCTCAGGCGCTGACGGGGGCCGTGCTCTCGACGACCGGATGATCGGTGCCGAGCGGGCCCGAGTCGGCGGCGCCGCCCGGAGAGCCTATGGACTCGAAGATCTCGGCGTTCGCGGGCCCGAAGTCGGCCCACTGCTGCGGCAGATCCTCCTCGTAGAAGATCGCCTCGACCGGGCAGACCGGCTCGCAGGCACCGCAGTCGACGCATTCGTCGGGGTGGATGTAGAGCATCCGCTGGCCCTCGTAGATGCAGTCCACGGGGCACTCGTCGACGCAGGCCTTGTCCTTGAGGTCGACACAGGGCTGTGCGATCACGTACGTCACGGTGACTCCTCAGGCTGACGGGGCGGATGAAGCATGGCGGGCGGTGACCGTCCAGGTGTCGCCTCCGGCGAGGAGGGCGGCGAGGTCGCCCTTGCCGTTCTGTTCGATCGCGGCGTCCAGTT
>NZ_JBTVYK010000044.1:0-58629 GCF_054788135.1 Streptomyces sp. O3 | reverse complement strand
GTGTATAAGAGACCGGCGCGGGGGCGGGCGCGGGGGCCGCCCGGCGGCGGCCCGTCGGGGCCGGTGCGGGGTGGGACTGCGGCGGGGTGTGGTCGGCGGTGGGGGTGAGCGGCGCGGCGTCCAGCGGTGTCGCGCTTTGCGGTGTCGTGCCTTGCGGTGTCGTGCCTTGCGGTGTCGTGCTCTGTGGCGTCGTGTCGTGCCGGGTGCCGTGGGTGGGGTCGACGGCTTGGTGCGGATGGCGGGCCGCGGGGTCCGCCGTGACCGGCGAGGCCGTGGCGTTCGCCGCGTCGTTCGTCGTGCTCGCGCCGTGCGTCGGGTCCGGGGCGGCCCCGTCGGCGTGGTGGGCGGCGGCGGGCGGCAGCGCGAAGGCGCTGCGCCCCTCGTCGTGCGCGACGCCCGACCCCGCGGCCCGCTCCGCACGCGGCTCCGGGCCGCGGTCGACCGCCGTGTTCAGGGCCCGCCGGGCGCGCCGCCCCGTCGGGGCGGCAGGATGCTCGGCACCGCGCGGGTCGGGCACAGGCAGCGCGCCCGGAACAGGCAGCGGCTGGGCGCCGGGGGACGCGGCCACACCAGCCGCGCTGTCCGCCGCGGAACGCGGGTCGGGTACGGGGGCACCGCCGCCCGGCAGGCTCGGCAGCGGCTGGGCGCCGGGCGTCCCGGTGCTGGGGGCCTGGGCGGCCGGAGGTTCGGCGACTGAGGCTCCGAGGGCGCGGGGCCGCTGGTCCGGCACGGGGTTCGCGGCGGGCAGCGCGGCGCGTGCGCCGTCGGGGTTCCGACGGGCCCGGCGGCCCGTCGGCGGCGCGGACACCGGCCCCGCCGGGAGGCCCTGCGGCGGAACCGTGTCGCCCAGCCCGGTGGGTTCGGAGGCACCCGCGGCGTGCTCGGCGGCGGTCACCACGGAGCCCTGCGCGGGCCCGGTCGGGGGTTCCTGTGTGAGGGCACGACGGCGCCTGCGCCCCGTACCGCCAGCGCCGCCGCCCGTGTCGCCGCCGGGGGTGTCGTTCTCACCCGCGTTCTGCGCGGGCAGCCACTCGGCCTGCGCCGCGCCCGGCTCAGGCTCCACGGCCGGAGCCCCGCGCCGCCTGCGCCGCCCGGTGGGCGTCTCGCTGGCCACGGGGCCCGCAGGGCCGACACCCGTAGCCCCGGTAGTACCGGTAGCCACACCCGAACCGGCCGAACCGGCTGAACCGGCCGAATCACCCGACGCGTCCTCGCCGTTCGCCAAGAACGCGTCCACCGAAGCGGGCCTGGCCCGCCGCCCGCCGCCCTCGGCGCGCTGCTGCCGCTCGGGCACCGCCAACTCAGCCGACCCCGAGCCCGAGCCCGGCCCCGAGCCCGAATCCGAGCCTGAAGCGACACCCGCACCCGCACCCGCACCCGGATCGGGCAGGGCGACCGCACCGGCCCCGGCCCCGACCGGCACCTCCAGCACGAACGCGCTCCCCGCCATCCCCGGCACTTCGTGCGTCTGGAGCACGCCGCCATGCGCCCGTACGATCCCGCGCACGATCGGCCCGTGGACCGGGTCGCCACCCGCGTACGGCCCACGCACCTCGATCCGTACGACATCGCCGCGCTGCGCCGCCGCGACCACGATCGTCGAGTCGACGTACCCGCCCCCGGCGGCCGCCCCGGCGGGCACCCGCGTGTGCCCGGTCGAGTCGATCCCGGCGACGTCCGCCACCAGGTGCGCCAGCGCCGTCGCCAGCCGGGCCGGGTCGACCTCGGCCTCGATCGGCGGCGCGTGCACGGCGAACTGCGCCCGTCCGGGGCCGATCAGCTCGACCGCGCCCTCGACACCGGCGGCGACCACGCCGTCCAGCAGCACAGGCTCCTTGCGCAGCAGCTCCGCGCCGGCGTCCAGGCGCTGGAAGCCGAGGACGTTGTCGACGAGGGTCGACATCCGCGCGTACCCCGCCGACAGGTGGTGCAGCATCTGGTTGGCCTCGGGCCACAGCTGCCCGGCCGGGTCGGCGGCCAGCGTGCCCAGCTCGCGCCGCAGTTCGTCCAGCGGGCCGCGCAGCGACTCGCCGAGCACGGCGAGCAGCTGGGCATGGCGCGCGGCGAGCGCCTCGTACCGCTCGCTCTCCCGCTCCGCGAGCGCCTCGTACCGGTCCTTCTCGCGCTCCGCGAGCGCGGCGTGGCGCTCCTTCTCGTGCTCGGCGAGCGCGGTGTACCGCTCCTCGGCCCGCGCGAGCTCCTCGGCGTGCCGCGCGGCCTCCTCGGCCCGCTGCGCGACGACTTCGTCGTACGCCCGCCGGTCGGTGAACGCGAGCACCGCGCCGACCAGCTGCTCCCCGTCCCGTACCGGCGCGGTCGTCAGGTCGACCGGGACCTGACCGCCGCTCTTGGTCCACATCACCTGTCCGCGCACCCGGTGCTTGCGCCCCGACCTGAGCGTGTCCGACAGGGCGCTCTCCTCGTACGGGAAAGGCGTGCCGTCCGCCCGCGAGTGCTGGACGAGGGGGTGCAGCTCCTGGCCGCCCAGATCGCTGGCCCGGTACCCGAGTATCTGCGCAGCGGCGGGGTTGACGAGCACCACGCGGCCCTCGGTGTCGGTCCCGACGACGCCCTCGGCGGCCGCGCGCAGGATCATCTCGGTCTGGCGCTGCGAACGGGCCAGCTCCGCCTCGGTGTCCAGGGTCCCGGACAGGTCCCGGACCACGAGCATCAGCAGCTCGTCGCCGAAACTGCCCTGGCTCTCGTACGCGTCCCGCGAGTTCTTCAGATTCGCGCTGGTGACCTCGACCGGGAACTCGAAGCCGTCCGTACGCCGGGCCGTCATCCGCCGCGGCTTGGTGCGGCCGAGCTCGTCCGTGGCGTCCGGCCGCCGCATCGAGCCGGGGATCAGCCGGGAGTCGAACTCGGGCAGCAGATCGAGCAGTCCGCGCCCGACCAGGGCCCACCCGGAGGTCTCGAAGAACTCCAGGGCGATGGTGTTGGCGTTGACGACCGTGCCGTTGGCGTTGACGAGCAGCAGCGCGTCGGGAAGGGCGTCGAGTATGGCCGCGAGGCGAGCAGCGCCTCGGGATGGCTTGCTGCTCACGACGACCGGTCCTCCCTTTACCGCTTACGTGCCTGTCGGACACCGGGCCATCTTGCCCCTCGGGCCCTGGCGTGTCACGGGAAGGAGTCTACGGGCAGCGGTCCCGCCCGCGTCGCCGGACGAGGACGAGCGCTCACGCCCCGGCCGCGGGGAGCACGGCGCCGAGCGCGTCCCAGCGGCCGATCTCGCACCCGTTGGTCCGGTCGTACGCGGCGTCGATCTGACGCCCGTGCCAGGTCCCGGTGGCGCGGGCGGTCTCGGGGCCGCCGTAGACCATCGTGCACAGGGCGTCCTCCGGGGTCGGCGCGAACAGATCACGCCCCTCGGCCCCGGCCTGTTCCAGCACCGCACAGGCCTCGTCGGCACGCGGGTGCGTCCCACCGGCAGGCGCGCACTCCAGCTCGTACGCCGTCACCGCGCCGTTGGCGGCGGTGTGGGTCACGGTGAGCCGGTCCGGCTGCCGGGCGTACGCGCATGCCTGCGCGGCCGGGGCGACGGCGAGCGCGGTCAGCGCGGCGAGCGGGACGGCGGCAGCGGCGGCGAGGGCGAGGCGACGCGGCATATGCGGCGTATGCGGCATATCAGGCTCCGTGGGGGTGTACGGCTCGGTTCCGGGGGCCGGGCTGACGGCCAGCCGGACCGCCGTGCTCAACGCCCCGGCCCCCGTGACGTTGCGCCCGAGCGTGCCCAGCCCCCTGGATGCCTGCCCCGACGCCCCGACGCCCGACGCCCGACGCCCCGACGGATTGGCCTTTGCCCCCTCGCCCACCTGCCTAGTACCGTGGGTGGCGATTGGTGGCCGACCCTGTGGCTGTGCCATCATCTGCATCGCACCACGCGTTCACGCGGGTGTGCTGGAGGCGTCGCCTAGTCCGGTCTATGGCGCCGCACTGCTAATGCGGTTTCGGGGTAACCCCCTGATCGAGGGTTCAAATCCCTCCGCCTCCGCGCGTTGATCGCCGAAGCCCCGGTCCCCAAGACCGGGGCTTCGGTGTTTTCGCAGATCAGAAGGGGTGAGGGAATCGGATTTCGCCTCTCGCCGCAGGTCATGTAATGTTGTTCCCGCAACGCCGACGGGGCACAAAAGCCCAAGACGCCAAGCACTCGTAGCTTAACGGATAGAGCATCTGACTACGGATCAGAAGGTTGCAGGTTCGAATCCTGCCGAGTGCACATCGAGTGAGAGCCCCCGGACATCGTCCGGGGGCTCTTGCGTGCGCGGCCCAGCGAATATCGCCGTTACGCGGGCGGGCTGGCCAGGCGGTACGCCAGGCCCGGATAGCTGACCACCAGGCCGTCCCCGTCGAACTCCAGGTCGCTGTGAAAGTCGCCCGAGGCATAGCGCACCCGCGTGCCCTCCGGGGCCGGGCCGAGGTGAGTGTAGGTCTGACGGGAGGGGCGGACGGTCAGGTCGGGGACCGAGATCCAGACCATGAGGAAGGTGTGCGTGCCGGGGGCCGCGGCGGGGATGTGGTGCAGGTCGTGGCGGAGCACCGGCATGGTGTTGGTGAGCGGGGACAGCCCGAGGTCGCAGTCCAGGGCGTCGGCCGCCCAGTCGAGCGGCTCGCCGTCCGCCGTCCAGGCGCCGTCCGGGGCGCGGTCCAGCGTGAGCCGGTGGGTGGTGTGCGGGGTCTCGGCGGTGGCGGTGAGGGTACGGGCGACGAAGTCCTCGCCGGTCGTGAGGTCGTACGAGATCCAGTACGGCTCCGGGATGGCGCCGAAGACCCGGCCGCGGACGCTGAGGCCGCGGTGGCCCTGGCGGCTGACCCAGGCGGACTCGAAACCGCCGCTGGCGGTGACCTGCCAGGTGGCGGCGCGCGGAGGGCGGGTGACGGCGGGCCGGTTGTCGGTCATGGACACCATCCTGGAACGTATGAGGCGGTGGCGCACGAGGGTGGGGCGGCCGGGGGGCGGTGCCAAGGTCAAGTTTTGCTGACCGGACGCCGAAATCGGTGGACACGTCCCGCGGGGGCCTCGGAAGGTGGACGGCATGAGCACTTCATCCGCGCGCCCGGTGGCGCCGCCTGAGCCGCCCTACTACGCCGTCGTCTTCACCTCCGTCCGCACGGACGGCGACAACGGGTACGGCGAGACCTCCGACCGCATGGCGGAGCTGGTACGGGACGTACCCGGCTTCCTCGGCCTCGACTCGGCCCGTACACCCGGCGGCCTCGGTATCACCGTCGGCTACTTCCGCGACGAGGACGCCGTCGCGCGGTGGCGGGAGAACGTCGAGCACCAGGCGGCGCAGAAGCGCGGCAGGGCCGAGTGGTACGAGAGCTACTCCCTCCACATCGCCAAGGTGGAGCGGAGTCACGGTTTCGAGCGGGGCCAGGCCGACCACGAGGCATAGGCCTTCCTCGGCGGCATAGGCCTTACCCGGCGGATTCTCAGGGTATTCACAGCCTGGGTCCAGGGAGCTCTCAGAGGGCCCGCCCAGGGTGGTCGCATGACCATCACCTCGCCGTCCTCGTCACCCTCGCCGACGTCGCGATCCTCGTCGTCCTCGCCGCAGGCGCGCGCCGAAGAACTGCTCAGGCCGGACGGCAGTCCCGTCCGCGTGCTCGTCGTGGACGACGAGGCGGCGCTGTCCGAGCTGCTGTCCATGGCCCTGCGCTACGAGGGCTGGGAGGTGCGCAGCGCCGCCGACGGCGCGGGCGCGGTGCGGGCGGGGCGGGAGTTCCGGCCCGACGCCGTCGTCCTGGACGTGATGCTGCCGGATATGCACGGGCTCGCCGTGCTGGGCAAGCTGCGGCATGAGCTTCCCGAGGTGCCCGTGCTGTTCCTGACGGCCAAGGACGCCGTGGAGGACCGCATCGCCGGGCTCACGGCGGGCGGGGACGACTACGTCACCAAGCCGTTCAGCCTGGAGGAGGTCGTGGCCCGGCTGCGCGGGCTGCTCCGTCGCTCGGGCGCCGCCGCCAAGCGCAGTGAGTCGCTGCTGGTGGTGGGCGACCTGACGCTGGACGAGGACAGCCACGAGGTGAGCCGGGCGGGCGTGGGCATCCACCTCACCGCCACCGAGTTCGAGCTGCTGCGGTTCCTGATGCGCAACCCGCGCCGGGTGCTCAGCAAGGCGCAGATCCTGGACCGGGTGTGGAGCTACGACTTCGGCGGGCAGGCGAACGTCGTGGAGCTGTACATCTCCTACCTGCGGCGGAAGATCGACGCCGGGCGGGCGCCGATGATCCATACGCGGCGCGGCGCGGGGTATCTGATCAGGGCCGCGGAGCCGACGGGACCGGGCGAGGGGTGAGGCGGCCTCGCGGGGTGAGGCGGCCTCGGGGGATGAGGCGGCCTCGCGGGGTCGGCCGGTCGCGCGCGCCCCGGTCCCTGCGTACCCGGCTGGTCGTCTCGGCGGTGACGCTGATCGCGCTGGTGTGCGCGGTGATCGGTACGGTCACGGCGGTGGCGCTGCACTCGTATCTGTACGAGCAGCTGGACACGAAGCTGTCCGACGTGGCGCGCCGGGCGGCGGCCGGACCCCCTGACGCCCCCGGCCGGGGCGGCCCCGGCGAGCAGCCGACGGACCCGCTGCGGTTCCTCGCGCTCGGCGGGCAGGACCTGGGCACCGTCGGCGCCACCGTCCAGGACGGGAAGGTGGCCCTCGCGGCGATCAGCGAGGAGGCGGACTCCGGCGGCGGACCGCGCGCCAAGATCAGCGAACTCGACGCCGACCAGGCCGCCGCGCTGGGCACGGTCACGGCCGACGGCGCACCGCACAACGTCGACATCCCCGGCCTCGGCCAGTACCGCGTCCAGTCCGCCGCGCACGGCGAACTGCTCGTCGGCATCTCGACCAGCGCCGCGGACGACACGATCAGCACCCTGGTCGTGGTCGAACTCTGCGTCGCGGGCGCCGGGGTGGCAGCCTCCGGGATCGCGGGCGCGGCCATGGTCGGCGTCGCCCTGCGCCCGCTGCGCAGGGTCGCCGCGACCGCCGTCCGCGTCTCCGAACTCCCCCTGCACAGCGGCGAACCGGCCCTCCACGAGCGCGTACCCGACGCCGACGCCGATCCACGTACCGAAGTCGGGCGGGTCGGCGCGGCGTTCAACCGCATGCTGGACCATGTGCACTCCGCGCTCAGCGCCCGCCAGGAGAGCGAGACGCGGGTACGGCAGTTCGTCGCGGACGCCAGCCACGAGCTGCGCACGCCCCTCGCGTCGATCCGCGGCTACGCCGAACTGACCCGCAGAGGGCGGGAGGAGACCGGCCCCGACACCCGGCACGCGCTGGGCCGCATCGAGGCGGAGGCAGGCCGGATGACGGGGCTCGTCGAGGATCTGCTGCTGCTGGCCAGGCTGGACGCCGGGCGACCGCTTGAACTGGCGGTCACGGACCTGTCCCCGCTGGTCGTGGACGCGGTGAGCGACGCCCGCGCGGCCGGGCGGGACCACGTGTGGCGGCTCCAACTCCCCGACGAACCGGCGCTGGTACGGGCCGACGACGCGCGGCTGCGCCAGGTGCTGGTCAACCTGCTGGCCAACGCGCGTACGCACACCCCGCGGGGTACGACGGTCACGGCCCGCGTACGGAACGACAGGGCCGGATATGTGCGGTTGGAGGTCGAGGACGACGGGCCCGGTATCGCGGCGGAGCTGCTGCCGCACGTCTTCGAGCGGTTCGCGCGGGGCGACGCCTCGCGCTCCAGGAACACGGCTGCGGCAGGGACGACCGGGGCGGCAGGGACGACCGGGGCGACCGGGGCGGCTGCTGGTGCGGCTGGTGCGGCTGCTTCCACGGGGCTCGGGCTGGCGATCGTGGCCGCGGTGGTCGCGGCGCACGGCGGGGACGTGACGGTGCGCAGCGCGCCGGGGCGTACGGCCTTCACGGTGCGGCTCCCGGCGCTCTCCCCGTACGACGCGCTCTCCCCGTACGAGGCCGACTCCCCCTACGACGCGGGCTCGGCGGGCTCGGCCGCGTACTCACAGACGGGGCACAGGCTCACCACACCGCGGTAACAGGGCGCGCCGCGAGTGTCGTCGGCATGCGAAGCGAATCTCTTCCGAAGCGAGCGCATCTGCCCGCCGGACCGGAGCACGCGCCGCCGCGTCCACCGGTCCTCGACGTGGTGATACCCGTCTACAACGAGGAGAAAGACCTCGAACCGTGTGTGCGCCGGCTGCACAGCCACCTGGAGCGCACCTTTCCGTACGCCTTCCGGATCACCGTCGCCGACAACGCGAGCACGGACCGCACCCCCGAGGTCGCGGCGCGGCTCAGCGCGGCGCTCCCCGAGGTCAGCGCGTACCGCCTGGACCTGAAGGGGCGCGGGCGGGCGCTGAGCGCGGTGTGGTCGCGGTCGGACGCGCCGGTGCGCGCGTATATGGACGTCGACCTGTCGACCGACCTCAACGCGCTGCTGCCGCTGGTCGCCCCGCTGATCTCGGGCCACTCCGACCTGGCGATCGGCACTCGCCTGGCCCGCTCCGCGCGCGTAGTGCGCGGCCCCAAGCGGGAGTTCGTCTCGCGTACGTACAACCTCATCCTGCGCGGCTCGCTCGCCGCGCGCTTCAGCGACGCGCAGTGCGGCTTCAAGGCGATCCGCGGCGAAGTCGCGGAGCGGCTGCTGCCGATGGTCGAGGACACCGGGTGGTTCTTCGACACGGAGCTGCTGGTGCTCGCCGAGCGGGCCGGGCTGCGGATCCACGAGGTGCCGGTGGACTGGGTCGACGACCCGGACTCGACGGTGCGCATCGTGCGGACCGCGACCGACGACCTGAAGGGCGTGTGGCGCGTGGGGCGGGCGCTGGCCGTCGGCGCGCTGCCCCTGGACCGGCTCGCGCGCCCGTTCGGGGACGACCCCAGGGACCGCGCGCTGCCCGGCGTGCCGGGCGGTCTCGCCCGCCAGTTGGTGGGCTTCTGTGTGGTGGGCGGCCTCTCGACCCTCTTCTACCTGGCGCTCTACTCCCTCTTCCGGCTCGGGATCGGCGCGCAGACCGCCAACGCGGCGGCGCTGCTGGTCTCGGCGCTGGCCAACACGGCCGCGAACCGTCGGCTGACCTTCGGCGTACGGGGGCGGGACCGCGCCGTACGCCACCAGGCGCAGGGTCTGGTGGTGTTCGCCATCGGCCTGGCGCTGACCAGCGGCTCGCTGGCGGCGCTGCACACGGCCGCGGCGGACCCCGCGCACGGTACGGAGCTGACCGTGCTGGTCGCCGCGAACCTGGTGGCGACGGTGCTGCGCTTTCTGCTCTTCCGGGCCTGGGTCTTCCCGGACCGGCGCGCGGACGCGCCTCCCGCTGCCGCCGCCGTACCCGCCCCCGCCCCCGAACTGGCCGGGCTCCCCGAACCGGCTGAGTCCGCGCCTGCGGCTGCGCCCGCGCCTGCGGCTGCGCCCGCGCCCGCGGCTGCGCCCGTGCTCCCCGACCCGTCCCCGACCGCGTCCCCGTCCCCGACCGCGTCCCCGTCCCCGACCGCCTCCACGTCCGAACTCCCCGCCCCGAACGACCTGAGGACCCATCGATGACCCTGCCCGCAGCCCCACCCGTTCCGCCCCCCGCCGTAGGCGGCCCGGCGGACGTCCGCCAGCGGCCCGGTCTGCCGCGACGGCTCTGGCGCGGCAGACCGGAGGACGCGCCGTGGGTGCGGCCCGTCTTCCTCGGGCTCCTGCTGGCCGTCGGCGTGCTCTACCTCTGGAACCTGAGCGCGTCCGGCTATGCCAACTCCTTCTATTCGGCGGCCGTTCAGGCGGGCAGCGAGAGCTGGAAGGCGTTCTTCTTCGGATCCTCGGACGCCGCGAACTCCATCACCGTCGACAAGCCCCCGGCCGCGCTCTGGCCGATGGCCCTGTCCGTACGCCTCTTCGGGCTCGGCTCCTGGCAGATCCTGGTGCCCGAGGTGCTGATGGCCGTGGCGACGACCGGGGTGCTGTACGCGGCCGTCCGGCGTCGTTTCCCCGCCGTGGCCGGGCTGGTCGCGGTGGCGGTCTTCGCGCTGACGCCCGTCGCCGCGCTGATGTTCCGCTTCAACAACCCGGACGCCCTGCTCGCGCTGCTGATGACGGTCACCGTGTACTGCGTGCTGCGCGCGCTGGAGGACGCGCGGACCAAGTGGCTGGTGTGGGCGGGCGTCGCGGTCGGCCTCGCCTTCCTCACCAAGACCCTCCAGGCATTCCTGATCCTGCCGCCGCTGGCGCTGCTGTACGCGGTGTGCGCACCGACCCGGCCGCTGCGACGGCTCGGCCAACTCGCCCTGTCCGGTCTCGCGATGGTCGTCGCGGGCGGCTGGTGGGTCGCCGTCGTCGAGCTGTGGCCCGCGTCCTCCCGCCCGTACGTCGGCGGCTCCCAGACCAACTCCTTCCTGGAACTCACCTTCGGCTACAACGGCCTCGGCCGGATCAACGGCGACGAGGTCGGCAGCGTCGGGGGAGGGGGCGGAGGGGCCGGTGGCGGCTGGGGCGAGACCGGTATCGACCGACTCGTCGGATCCAACATCGGCGGCCAGATCTCCTGGCTGCTCCCGGCCGCGCTGATCCTGCTGGTCGCCGGTCTCGTCGTCACCTGGCGCGCGCCGCGCACGGACACCGCGCGGGCCGCGTTCCTCGCCTGGGGCGGCTCGCTGCTGATGACCGCCGCGGTCTTCAGCTTCATGCGGGGGATCTTCCACGAGTACTACACGGTGGCGCTGGCCCCGTACATCGCGGCGCTGGTCGGCATGGGCGCGGCCGTGCTCTGGGAGGAGCGCGCCAGGTTCGCCGCGTCGGCCGCGCTCGGGCTGACCGTCGTGGTGACCGGGTACTGGGGGTACGTCCTGCTCGGCCGCTCCCCGGACTATCTGCCGTGGCTGCGCTGGGCGGCGCTGGGCGCGGGTCTGGCGGCCGGGCTCGGGCTGGTGCTCGCGGGGCGGCTGACGGGTCGGCGCGGGCGGCGGCTGGTGCTGGCGGTGGCGGGGCTCGGGCTCGCGGCGTCGCTGGCCGGGCCGTTCGCGTACACGCTCACCACGGTGAACGAGGGGCACGCCGGATCGATCGTGACGGCCGGGCCGTCGGTGGCCGGTGGCCGGGGCGGTCCCGGAGGCGGCGGCCCCGGCGGCGGTGGTGGTCCGGGCGGCATGCAGCCGCCCGGCCAGCAGGGCAACGCCGGTAACCAGCAGGGCGACGGCACCCAGCAGGACGGTCAAGGCGGTCAGGGCGGCGGCTTCGGCCAGCCTCCGACGGACGGCCAGGGCCAGGGCCAGCGGCCGGACGGCCGGCGTACGGGCGGAGGCGGTGCGCCCGGAGGCGGCGGCGGAATGGGCGGCCTGCTCAACGGCGCGACCGTCAGCGACGAGGTCAAGGCCGAACTGACGGCGGACGCGTCCTCCTACACCTGGGTCGCCGCGTCCGTCGGCGCGCAGAACGCGGCCAGTTACCAGCTGGCCACGGGCGATCCCGTCATGCCGATCGGCGGCTTCAACGGCAGCGACCCGTCCCCCACGCTCGCCCAGTTCAAGCAGTACGTCGCCGATGGCCGGATCCACTACTTCATCGCAGGCGGCGGCATGCCCGGCGGCGGCCCCGGCGGCGACGGCGGAAACGTCAGCTCGGAGATCACCTCCTGGGTCGAGTCCGCCTTCAAGGAGGTGACGGTCGACGGCACCACCCTGTACGACCTCACCCAGCCGACAGGCTGAGTGCGGGCGCGGGCGCGGGCGCGGTCACGGGATCAGTGAGCGCGACGTCTGGCGAGGCGGCGGGTGAGCGAGGGGATGGCGGCGCCCGCGAGGAGAGCGGCCAGGGGGACGACGTCCGACCATCGGGTCCGCAGGGGCTTGTAGGTGGCCGTGCCGTCCTTGATCTCGATGAAGCCGCGGGGCCGGGCGGCGGCGCCTCCGCCGCCTCCCCCGCCGTTCCGCCCGCTGCCCTTCTCGTCGATACGGGTCGCGCTGTCGGTGCCGCCGCCGAACCCGAAGGCGAATTCGGCGACCGGTATGACGGTGACGCCGTCGCTGGTGACGGGTTCGCCGTAGACGGCCGTGACCGAGGCCCGACCGCCGATCCGGTCGGCCAGGCATTCCAGCAGGGGGATGGCGGCGTCGGCGGGAGGCAGGTCCGTCGGAGGGCCCGTCGGCGGGGCGGAGGGCGTGCGGCTGTCGTCGTCCTCGGCGGTCATCGGCTGCCTCCCTGCTCTGCGCGTACGGGGGTGCTGAGGGTATATCAGCGGCGGGCGGCCTGACGGGTGCTCGTCAGCTCCGGCTCTCGCGGCTCGCCGACCGGGCCGGGATCCGAGGCCGGACCGGACGCCGGACCCGACGCCGGAGCTGAACCCGACGCCGTCCGCAGCGGCACCTCCTTGATGAACAGCGTCAGCAGCCACGCCACCAGCGCCAGCGGCGCCGCGTACAGGAACACGTCCGCGATCCCGTGCCCGTACGCGCTCTCGATCACCGTCCGCAGCGGTCCGGGCAGCGCGTCCAGGTCCGGGATGCCGCCCCCGCCCGTGCCCGCGTGCCCCATCGCCGCGCCCTCGGGGCCGAGTTCGGCGAGCCCGTCCTCCACGTACCCGGTGACCCGCGTCCCCAGGATCGCGCCCAGCGCGGAGACGCCCATCGCGCCGCCCAGCGACCGGAAGAAGGTGACGACCGACGACGCGGCGCCCAGGTCATCGGGGGCCACCTGGTTCTGCGTGCACAGGACGAGGTTCTGCATCATCATGCCGATCCCGAGCCCCAGCAGCGCCATGAACAGCGCGACCCGCCAGTAGTCGGTGTCGTACCGGATGGTGCCGAGGAGCCCCAGGCCCGCCGTCAGCAGTACGCCCCCGGCGACCAGCCACGCCTTCCAGCGGCCCGTCCTGGTGATGATCAGACCGGAGACGGTGGAGGAGACGAACAGCCCGCCGATCATCGGGATGGTCAGCACCCCGGACATCGTCGGCGACTCGCCGCGCGCCAGCTGGAAGTACTGGCTGAAGAAGACCGTGCCGCCGAACATCGCGACACCGACGAAGAGCGAGGCCAGCGACGACAGCGCGATCGTACGGTTGCGGAAGAGGCGCAGCGGGATGATCGGCTCGCTCGCGCGGGACTCGGCGACGAGGAAGAGCGCGCCGAGCGCGAGCGCGCCGCCGACCATCGCCCCGCTCTGCCAGGAGACCCAGTCGTACTTGTCCCCGGCGAAGGTCACCCAGACCAGGAGCAGCGAGACGGCGGCGGTGATGAAGAAGGCGCCGGACCAGTCGACCTTGACCTCGCGCCTGACCACCGGCAGCTTCAGCGTCTTCTGGAGCACGATCAGCGCGATCACCGCGAACGGCACGCCGACATAGAAGCACCAGCGCCAGCCCAGCCAGTCGGCGTCCGTGATGACCCCGCCGAGCAGCGGCCCGCCGACGGTGGCGACGGCGAAGGTGGCCCCCAGGTAGCCGCTGTACCGGCCGCGCTCGCGCGGCGAGATCATCGCGGCCATCACGATCTGCGCGAGGGCGGAGAGCCCGCCGACGCCGATGCCCTGGACCACCCGGCAGGCGATCAGCATGCCCGCGCTCTGCGAGAGCCCGGCCGCCGCCGAGCCCAACACGTAGATGACCAGGGAGATCTGGACCAGCAGCTTCTTGCTGAAGAGGTCGGAGAGCTTGCCCCACAGCGGGGTGGTCGCCGTCATCGCGAGCAGGGAGGCGGTCACCACCCAGGTGTACGCGGACTGGCCGCCGCCGAGGTCGGAGATGATCTGCGGCAGGGCGTTGGACACGATGGTCGACGACAGGATCGCGACGAACATGCCGAGCAGCAGCCCGGACAGCGCCTCCATGATCTGCCGGTGTGTCATCGGCGCGGACTCTTCGGTTTCTGTGTCGGCGATGCCGCCCATAGGGTTCCTCTTCTTACGGGTCACGCGGGTCACGCGGTCACGCGGGTCACGCGGTCACGCGGGTATACGAGTGGTCGAGGCCGAAGCCCGGCAGTCGCCGAAGTCGGCGCGCAGCCGGGCGAGCAGCGAGCTCAGCTGCCGTACGTCGTCGTCCGACCAGTTCCGCAGGTGGTCGGCGAGCGTGTGGGAGTAGTGGTCACTGAGCGCGGCGAGCAGCTCGCGGCCCGCGGGCGTCAGCCGCAGGATGCGGGAGCGCCGGTCGTCGGGTGCGGGAGACCGGTCGATCCAGCCGCGCTCCGCAACGTGCGCGACATGGCGGCTCGTCACCGACATGTCGATGGCCAGCAGTTCGGCGAGGCGGCCGATCCGCATCTCGCCGTGCTTGTCGAGCACGACGAGCACGGCGGCCGCCGCCGGTGGGCAGTCGGCGGGCAGGACGCGGGCCAGCTCCCGCTTCACGGCGCCGATGGCGCTGAGCTGGCGGGCGAGTTCCTCGTACTGGCGCTGCTCGGCCATGGCTCGACCCTCCATTCGTTGCTTAGGGCAACCATAGGGCTATTTAGTTGCTACAGGCAAATGAAAACTGGGCAAAGTGTGTAAAGAGCAGGCAATGTCCCGCCGCGATGCGGCCCCGGCGTCCGGGGTTGGGCGGGCGTCGCGGTTTCGCTAGGGTCCTGGGACATGGCAGCAGCACACAACCCCCACGCGCCCCAGGGCCCCGAGGGTCAGCACGACCCCGCGGGCAGTACGCAGATGTTCCGCGCCTTCGTCGATGACGGCACCCCGCAGCGGCGGCAGAGCGCGGCGGCTCCGGCCGGGCCGCGGCTCGGGGTGATCGTCGGCGTGGTGCTCGCGGTGGCGGTCCTGGCGGGGGTCGCCTGGCTGGCCCTCTGAGACGCCGCCGTACCGCTTGGAGCCTGACCTCTGTCAGGCAAGGCGCTACCGCCAGCTGACCGACACGTCACGGGTCTCGACATGCATGCCCAGCGGTACGCGCCAGGCGGGGACGCAGACGGTCCAGGTTTTCGTCGTGGACGCGCCGGGGCCGATCGGCGTCGGCAGCCGTTCGGTCGACTCGATCGTCGCCCAGTCGACGCCGAGCAGGCCGATGATGTGCGTTCCGAATGTGACCGTGCCCGAACGCGTCGCCGTGCCACCCGTGTTGGTGAATTTCACGGTCACGCGCTCGCACCAGCGCCGGTCGGCGGGTGCCCGCACGGGATCGCCGACGTCGAGCACGGCGGGCCCGGCCGGTGGGGCGGGCGCCGGGGCCTGGGGCGGGTCCGGGGTCGGATCCGGGTCCGACGGGGTGTCGGACTCGCTCCCACCCCCACCCCCACCGCCGCCCGTCGAACCGGAGCCGGGGGACGGGCCGGGCGAGGCGGGCGCGCCGGACGGGCTGGGCGCACTCGACGAGCCCGACGAGCCCGACGAGCCCGACGAGCCCGACGAGCCCGATGAGCCCGACGAGCCCGATGAGCCCGATGAGCCGGAACTCCCGCTGCCACCCGGTGACTTCCCCTCCAAGCCACCAGAGCCGGGACCGGCCTCCGAGCCGGACTCTGAACCGGCCCCCGAAGCGGCCGGGGCTCCCGTGCCGGACTCGGCACCGGAGCCGCCGTCCGAGCCGCCGCCTGCGCCCCGCTCTCCCGTAGCGCTCGGCCCGTCCCCGGCCCCGCCGTCACCTTCGGCGGCGTCGCCCGACGGCGTACCCCTGGCCCGCGCCCCCTCGCCGTCCCCGTCCAGCGGCACCAGCACCACATCGCCCGTAGGCTCCACCAGATCGCCCGGCGTCCGTGCCACGGCGCCCGCGCCGACCGCCACATGACCGTCGCGGCCAGGCCCGCCGCCCACGCAGGACGCCAGCAGCACACCGGACACCAGACACAGCGCGGCCGCCGACGCACCCGCTACGGTGCTTCGACGGCCGAGTGCCGATGCTCTGGCTCTCTCCAGCGCGCCCATCGCGCCAGTGTGACTGACGGTGCGTCAATGAGGAAGAGTGCGCGATCAGTTCGGGTTCAGTTGGGGTTCGGTCCGGGTTCGGTCCGGGGTCAGTCCGCGATCAGCCCCTGCCGGAGCTGCGCCAGCGTCCGCGTCAGCAGCCGCGAGACGTGCATCTGCGAGATGCCGACCTCCTCGCCGATCTGCGACTGCGTCATGTTGGCGAAGAAGCGGAGCATGATGATCTGGCGTTCGCGCGGCGGGAGTTTGGCCAGCAGCGGCTTCAGTGATTCCCGGTACTCCACGCCCTCCAGGGCGGTGTCCTCGTACCCGAGGCGGTCGGCGAGCGAGCCCTCGCCGCCGTCGTCCTCCAGCGCGGGCGAGTCCAGCGAGGACGCCGTGTACGCGTTCCCGACCGCGAGGCCGTCGACGACGTCTTCCTCCGACACGCCGAGCACGGCGGCGAGTTCGGGCACCGTCGGGGACCGGTCGAGCTTCTGGGCGAGCTCGTCGCTGGCCTTGGTGAGCGCGAGCCGCAGCTCCTGGAGGCGTCGCGGCACCCGTACCGACCACGAGGTGTCCCGGAAGAAGCGCTTGATCTCGCCGACGACGGTCGGCATCGCGAACGTCGGGAACTCCACGCCCCGTTCGCAGTCGAACCGGTCGATCGCCTTGATCAGGCCGATCGTTCCGACCTGGACGATGTCCTCCATCGGCTCATTCCGGCTGCGGAAGCGGGCCGCCGCGTACCGCACCAGCGGAAGGTTGAGCTCGATGAGCGTGTCTCGCACATAGGCGCGCTCCGGGCTGTCCTCGTCAAGTGCGGCGAGCCGCAGGAACAGAGAGCGGGACAAGGTGCGGGTGTCGATGGCTTCCGAGCGGGTCCGCTCGGTGTCTGGTGCGCCCTTGGTGAGCGTGAGCACCTTCGAGCTGCCCTGTTCTGCGGACATGCCACCCCCTTGAGGTCGCGGACGGTCGCGGTGGGCGCTCCCGTCGGAGGAACGCAGCCTCCACCTGAATACCGGTCGGGAGGCCGCGCCAAACGCCGTTCCAGCAGAATGTCACATGTCGGCAACACGCTGTAGTGACTTGTCGACATCCAACGTGTGAGTCTGTGCAGGAAAGCAGGGGTCTGGGTGATTTTCGGGAGGCAACCGCCTAAGGCGCACTTCACCCGATACGGTTACGCCTCGATCCGATTTGCGGACCGCAGCCGCGCGAAGCTCCTCGCCAGCAAACGCGACACATGCATCTGTGAGACGCCGAGCTCCGCGCTGATCTGTGACTGCGTCAGGTTGTTGTAGTAGCGCAGCAGGAGAATCCGCTGTTCCCGCTCGGGCAGCTGCACCAGCAGGTGCCGTACGAGGTCGCGGTGTTCCACGCCGTCGAGCGCCGGGTCCTCGTATCCGAGCCGGTCGAGCAGTCCGGGCGGCCCGTCGCCCTCCTGGGCCGCTTCGAGCGAGGTGGCGTGGTACGAGCGCCCGGCCTCGATGCAGGCCAGGACCTCCTCCTCGGTGATCCGCAGCCGCCCGGCGATCTCGGCGGTGGTGGGCTGGCGGCCGAGGGCGGTGGTGAGGTCCTCGGTCGCGCCGGTCACCTGCACCCACAGCTCGTGCAGCCGCCGCGGTACGTGGACGGTGCGGACGTTGTCGCGGAAGTACCGCTTGATCTCGCCGACGACGGTCGGCATCGCGAAGGTCGGGAACTGCACCCCGCGCTCCGGGTCGAACCGGTCGATCGCGTTGATCAGGCCGATCGTGCCGACCTGGACCACGTCTTCCATCGGCTCGTTGCGGCTGCGGAAGCGCGATGCGGCGTACCGCACCAGCGGGAGATTGGCCTCGATCAGCGCCGCGCGTACCCGGTCGTGCTCGGGCGTGCCGGGCTCCAGCTCCTTGAGCTGGCCGAACAGCACCTGCGTCAGGGCCCTGGCGTCGATGCCGCGCTGCTTGGCCGGGGACGGCTCGGGCTTGGCGGCGGCGGGCGACGCGGGTGGCACTTGAGGTGCGGTACTGGCCGGCACGGTCAAAGCCACCCCTTTTCGGAAAAGAACCGTTCAACTCATCCATCAAAAGCGGTCATAGCATCACAAGACATGTGCACTGTGTGCAAGCACCAGATCACGCCGTGTTGAGGGCGAATCGGGTCATAAACCCAGAAAAGCCCCTCACTTGACTGTGAGAGGCTGGCGGAGGCGCGCGGCTATCGGACGAGTTCGGTCATGAAGTCGCCGATGCCCTGCGCGGCGTCTGAGAGGCCCTGGAATCCGACGCCCACCAGGTCGGCGGCCTCGGTAGGCGATGTGATGATCGTGTACAGCACGAAGACCACGAGTATGTAGACCACGACCTTCTTCACGTCCACTGTCTCGGTGCCTTTCCTCGCCAGTCCCGCTCGCCAGTCCGTGAGTGTATCCCGGTGGCTTCACCCGGTCTTTAGGGACCAAAGGCCCGCACCGCGGGGCCCTTTGCCGGGATGTCGACCGGTCGTCCCGGCGGCAGGATGGGGGTGAGCCCGGCGGATCTGGCAGGAATGCGCGGGGCGATGGACCGGGAAGGGGCGTGTCCCCCCGATGCCCCTTCCCTCCGTCCGCTGTGGGAGCGAGAGCCCCGGCGCCGACCACTGGGCGCCGGGGCTCTCGTGCGTCCCGGCGCGGCTCTCTCGGCACGGCTCCCCGGTACGACGGAAGGGCCCCGGCACTGCCGGGGCCCTTCCAGAAGCGGTAGCGGTGGGATTTGAACCCACGGTGACTTGCGCCACACTCGCTTTCGAGGCGAGCTCCTTCGGCCGCTCGGACACGCTACCGAGAGGAAGCTTAGCCCAAGAGTGCCCGTGGCCGAAATCGGGTTCCGGGCGCCTCAGCGGTCGCGGAAGAAGCGGGTGAGCTGGTCGGCGCAGACGTCGGCGAGTACGCCGTGGATCACCTCGGGGCGGTGGTTGAGACGGCGGTCGCGTACGACGTCCCAGAGGGAGCCGACCGCCCCCGCCTTCTCGTCGCGCGCGCCGTAGACCAACCGGCCGACCCTGGACTGCACGAGCGCGCCCGCGCACATCGTGCACGGTTCGAGCGTGACGACCAGGGTGCAGTCCGACAGCCGCCACGCGCCGAGCGCCGTGGCCGCCCGGCGGATGGCGAGCACCTCGGCGTGCGCCGTGGGGTCGCCGGTCGCCTCGCGTTCGTTGTGACCGGTGGAGACGACCGTGCCGGACGGAGACAGCACCAGCGCGCCGACCGGCACGTCACCGGCCGACGCGGCGCGGGCGGCCTCCCGAAGGGCGGTACGCATCGCGTCCGCCCAGGGATCCCGTACGGGGTCCACCGCACCGGCGGCGTGGGCCGACTCGGGCAGGTCGGGCAGGTCGGGCAGGTCCGGCAGGCCGGGTACGGAGTCGTGCGGACCTGCCGGACTGGGCGGACCTGCCGGACCGGGCGGACCGGGTACGGAGTCGTGCGGGGGCGGCACTAGCGGACGGCCTCCAGGATCTCGGCCGCCCCCAGGGCCTCCGCGATCTCCGACAGCGCGTCCGACGTGAGCGACAGCAGCTCCTTCTCGGACAGGCCGAGGTCGGCCAGCAGCCCGACCTCGCCGAGCGGCCCCGGCGGCGCGGCCGGGTGGTCGCCGGACGCCGCGTCGGAGCCGCCGTCCGGCTCGCCCTCCTCGGTGCCGTCCAGGTCCAGGGCGTCCAGGTCGTCGGCCGGGTCGTCGTCCTCGCCGATCAGGGCGCTGGTGAGGATCTCCCCGTACGAGGACCGCGCGGCGGCCGCCGCGTCGGAGACGTAGATACGCGGGTCCTCCTCGCCGTCCACGCGGACGAGGCCGAACCAGGCTTCCTCCTGCTCGATGAACACCAGGACCGTGTCGTCGTCGGCCCCGGCCGAGGCATCGCGTGCCAGGTCGGCCAGATCCGACAGCGTCTCCACATCGTCGAGCTCTGTGTCGCTCGCTTCCCACCCGTCTTCGGTGCGCGCGAGCAGTGCGGCGAAGTACACCGTGACTCTCCCACTGGTCGTAGGCGTGCCGGTTGGGGTTCCCCCCGGCGGAGTTGGCTGGGGCGAGTGCGCGCGAGGCGACCCGCTCCACCGGAATCGTGGCAGAAACCAGGCGCTCGCGAGAGGTCTTCCCCCGCTGTGTTTGTACGTGCCGCGTCACATCTCACCAGCGGAAGGTGCGCATACGCATCGCCTGGCGCATGCGCGCGGCCCGGACCCGGCGGGGCTGAACCCTGGCGCGCAGCTCCTTGGCCTCGTGCAGTTCGTGCAGGAACCGGGCGCGCCGACGCCTGCGTTCGGCGTCGCTCTCGCGCCGCTGGTCCGGTCCCTCGTCGTCGAGCTCTGGCATCGGCTTCACCACCCGCAGCGTTCGTCCCCACCACTTTCCCTCGAACACCGCGCGCCATGCCACCGCACGGTCGGGTCCCAGGCTTGGGGCCGTCCCCCACGGCCTGCCGGTAGCCTGGAGCACCGGGTCGCTGCTGCGGCCGTTGTTGCAGATCAGGCCCCCTGGAGGAAACCGTGCGGCTGCACGTCGTCGACCATCCGCTGGTAGCGCACAAGCTCACTGCCCTGCGTGACAAGCGCACCGACTCGCCGACCTTCCGTCGTCTCGCCGACGAGCTGGTCACGCTGCTCGCGTACGAGGCCACCAGGGACGTGCGGACCGAGCAGGTCGACATCGAGACGCCGGTCGCGCCGACCACGGGCGTGAAGCTCTCCCACCCGCGCCCGCTGGTGGTGCCGATCCTGCGCGCGGGCCTCGGCATGCTCGACGGCATGGTGCGGCTGCTGCCGACGGCCGAGGTCGGCTTCCTCGGCATGGTGCGCAATGAGGAGACGCTTGAGGCGTCGACGTACGCCACCCGGATGCCCGAGGACCTCTCCGGGCGTCAGGTGTACGTGGTGGACCCGATGCTGGCCACCGGGGGCACGCTGGTCGCCGCCGTACAGGAGCTGATCAAGCGGGGCGCGGACGATGTGACGGCCGTGGTGCTGCTGGCCACGCCCGAGGGCGTGGAGGTCATGGAGCGCGACCTGGCGGGGACGCCGGTGACCGTGGTGACCGCCGCGGTCGACGAGCGGCTCAACGAGCACGGGTACATCGTGCCCGGCCTGGGCGACGCGGGCGACCGGATGTACGGCGCGGCTGAGTAAGGCCGCGCGTTCGGCGGCGTAAGGCCGCGCGTTCGGCGGCGTAAGGCCGCGCGTTCGGCGACGCGGCGGGCGAACGATTCCGCGTTCGCCCGTCGTGTGTCCGGGCGTCAGCAGCCGGGCTTCGGGGTGGGCGCGGGGGACGGCTTGGTCAGGGCGACCAGGGCGTCGGCGGCGTCCTTCTTCGTGGCCAGCTTCTCGAAGCCGGAGCCGATGACCAGGTCGACGTCCTTGCCCTTACGGTCGTCCGTCCGCTGCTCGGCCCCGGCGAGCTGCGCGCCCAGCACGGGCAGAGCGCCGTCCTTCGCGGACTTCGCGCCGAGCAGTATCGCGGTGCCCTCGACCTTCTTGTCGAACTCCTCGGTCGCGTTGGCCACCTCGCCGATGGTGAAGCCGCGCTTCTTCAGCGCTTCGGCGGTCTGTTTGGCGAGGCCGCTGCGCGGCGTGGCGTTGAAGACGTTGACCTTGATCTGGCCCGGCTTGGGCAGGGGCTTCCGGGACGCCGCGGCGGACGGCGACGGCGAGCCGGACGCGGCCGAGGCCGTCGTCTGACCGCAGTCGGGCTTGTTCGCGGCGACCGTCTGTTCCTCGTCGTCGCCCGAGAACACGTCGATGAGCTGGAGTGTCCCCCAGCCCGCCAGGCCGAGCGCGGCGACCGACGCGACCAGCGCGAGCACGATCCTGCGGCCCTTGCGGCCGCGTCGCATCCGCGGGTACTTGTCGCCCGTGATGCGGTATTCGCCGCCCATGCCGGGGGGAGTGAGCATGCTCATGGCCGCAGCGTAATCCGACCTGGCGGCTATGCCTACTAGATGATCAGCGTACGGCGTACGAGGCTACCCAAAAGGGGCAACGCGGGGCCTGACCCAGGCTGGCCCTGACCCAGGCGAGCCCCGGCCCAGGCGGGCCCTAGCCCAGTTCGAGTACGCGGGCGTGCAGTACCTGGCGCTGCTGGAGCGCGGCGCGCACGGCGCGGTGCAGGCCGTCCTCCAGATAGAGGTCGCCCTGCCACTTCACGACGTGCGCGAACAGGTCGCCGTAGAAGGTGGAGTCCTCGGCGAGCAGCGTCTCCAGGTCGAGCTGCTGCTTCGTCGTGACGAGCTGGTCGAGGCGGACCGGGCGCGGTGCGACGTCCGCCCACTGGCGGGTGCTTTCCCGGCCGTGGTCGGGGTACGGTCGGCCGTTTCCGATGCGCTTGAAGATCACACGGAAAGCCTACCGGGCATGGCGCTCCGGGCGCAGCCTCGGAGCCGTACGACTGACTCCGCCCGGCCCGTGTACCGGGCCGGGCGGAGGGTGGAAGGTCCGCCTATCGAGCTATCTGGCGTGTTCCGTTCCGACTGCTCAGTTACTTCGCGACGGCCTCGTGGTCGTGGTCCTCGTGCAGACCGCCGCCGCTGCCCGCGTCACCCTCGGTGGGGACGAAGTCGACCGGCTCGCTGAGCGGGCGCAGGTCGTGGGCGTAGTGGCCGACCGCGTTGGCGATGACGTCGATGTTGACGTCGAACGCCTTCATGTCGATGTTCTTCAGGTCGTCGCACGCGGCGTGGTAGCAGGGGTCGTACGCGACGCCCGCCTCACCGCCGAACTTCTCCGCCTGCGCCTCGGTCTTGATGCCCTCGGCCCCGGTGAAGGTGCCGCCCGCCGGAATGCCCGCCTCGATGAACGGCCCGTAGTCGGAGCGCCCGGTGAAGTCCGTGCCCTCGTGCGGGATGTTCTTCTTGTCCATGAAGTCGGTGATGCCGCGCTCAAGCTGGGCCGAGCCCTCCGGTCCTGGGCCCGCGCCGACGCCGTCCGAGTCGTCGCCGTCGTACACGAACAGACCCGCGTTCGGCGAGGCGATCATGTCGAAGTTCAGGTAGCCCTTGATCTGCGCGAGCTGCTCGTCGGTGCGGTTGCCGACGTAGTGCTCCGCGCCGAGCAGGCCGAGTTCCTCGGCGCCCCACCAGGCGAAGCGGACCTTGTTGCGCGGCGACTTCGTGGGGTGGCCCCGCAGGCCGGACTTCCCGTACGTCTTGTCCTGCTTGGTCGCGTGCGCGAACTTCAGCGCGACGTCCAGCAGTCCGGCCGAGCCCGAGCCGTTGTCGTTGATGCCGGGGCCCGCCGGGACCGAGTCCAGGTGCGAGCCGAGCATGATGGTGTTGTCGGCGTCGCCGCCGGGCGTCTCGGCGATGACGTTCTTCGTCGTCCGCTCCTCGTGGAGCTGACGGATCTCCAGGCTGACCGTCGCCCCGCCGTTCGCGACGTCGGCGGCCAGCGCCTCGCCCTCGGCCAGCGTGATGCCGCCGGTCGGGATCCGCCCGTTCTCCGGGCCGCCGAGGGTGCCGTTCAGGGTGCCCTCGCCGCTGTTGTAGATGACGGCGGCGGCAGCGCCCGCGTCGGCCGCCATCTGCCCCTTCTGGGCGAACGTGCAGCCGCCGCGCTTGATCAGCGCGACCTTGCCGGTGTAGTCGCCGGAGGCGTAGTCCTCGGCGTCACAGCCGGTCGTGGTGTCCTCGTCGACCGGGACGGCCGCGACCTCGGCCTCGATGCCACCCTCCGGGGTGGACTTGGTGTACGACATCGCGATGATGTCGATGTCGCGCTGCTCGGGCGACACGACGGCCATCGACTCGGCGAGCGTCTCGATGTAGGTGAAGTCGAAGGTGTCGTAGGACACCTTGTACCCGGCCTTCTTGAGCAGCTTGTAGACGTACTCGGCGGAGGCGTCGTAACCGGGCGAACCGGCCGCGCGGTTGCCGCCGTTGGCGTCGGCTATCTCCTGGAACTTCTCCAGGTGCCGGTACGCGTCCGCCGCGGACGACTTCTCGACCAGCTGGCGGGCGAGCCGCTCGGCGTCCTTGGCCGGGGTGTGGCCCTTCCCGGCGGCTGCGGCCGGGCCGGAGGCGGCGAGCAGCAGCGGGGTGGCGAGGGCGGCGGCGGCCAGTGCTGCGACGGTTCTGAGCGAACGGGGTGATGCGCTCACAGAAGTCCTTCCCCGAGGTCAGTCGAATGAGGTGGGAGGGACGCTAAGCGATCCGAGGGCCTGTGGAGAAGGGGGCCACCGCAACCTGTGCTCGATTTAGTCGGATTAGCGCATCATATTCCTGTCAGGTGGGCCAGCGGAGTCGGATCGTCCGTATGGCCGAATACTTGTCCTACTCGCCGAGACGGACTGTCTCGGCGAGCGCATCAGCGTCAGGACCGTGCGTAGCTGACGAACGTCTCCCAGGCGAGCGAGGCGAAGGCGAGCTGGGGGCCCTGTTTGTCCTTGGAGTCGCGGACGTGGACGGTGGTGGGGCAGGTGGCCACTTCCACGCAGTCGTCGCCGGAACCGCCGCTGTAGCTGGACTTGCGCCAGGAGAGGGCGACTTCCACGCAGTCGCCGTCGCCGCTGCTGCTGTAGCTGCTCTTGAACCAGGCCAGTTCCGTGGTGATGCTGCTCATAGTGCTCCTCGCATCCGCTGCAACAGGCTCACGGAGTCTTCGTGAGTGAGAGCCTGTGAGCGCATCGTGGCATACCGCATCTGGAGCACGCTGATTTCTTTCGGATCGGAGATCAACAGGCCGCTCCGCTGCCCCTCGCAGTAGGCGTACCACTTGTTCTCCGGGGTCTCCAGGAGCTGCATCGGTCCGGCCAGCCCGGCGTGGTTCTCCCGCACTTGCGGCATTACCTGAATCCTGACGTTCCGGACGGCGGCGACGTCGAGTACGTGGTCGATCAGCCCCCGTGTCACCTCCGCGCCGCCCGTCCGCCGCAGGAACAGGTGCTCTTCCAGGATGAAGCTGTAGTCGGTGTTCGGCCGCTCTCGCAACAGCCGTTGCCGCTCCAGCCGGGCCGCCAACTGCGCCTCGATCTGCTCGTCCCCCAGCGGCGGCAACTGGTTGGCGAACAGCGTCCGCGCGTAGGCCTGGGTCTGCAACAGGCCAGGAATCAGGCGGCACTCGTACGTGTACAGGGCGAGCGCCGTCTGCTCCAGCCTCGCCCACAGCCGGAACCACGCCGCCAACCCCGGCTGTCGCGCCAGGTGTTTCAGCGCGTTGCGCAGCGCCCCCGTGTTTCCCGTCGCCGTCTCTCCACGCTCCACGAACGAGGCGTCCGGCATGCGCCGCCCCAACTCGATGGAGGCCACCGTGTGTTTGGAGAACCGGACCGCCTCGCCGAACTCCTCGCGGCTGAGCCCGGCGTGCTCACGCAGGGCCTGAACCACCGCCCCGAAGGTCTTCAGGCTGTCCGAGGACTCCGGTTCGTCGTACTCCCAGGCCATGACGCACCACCTCCCGGTGGGTTGGATCTCCCCGCGATCAACTCACCCAGGGTTACGGCACATCGGGAGTACTGTCTACAACACGTGCGCGTACGGTGGCGCTCCGTACGCGGTGCGCGCCTGGTGGCGCGCCGGGCCGGACGGCCACCGTTGGCCCCATGCGTACCGAAAACGCCGCCGACACCGCCCCCGCCGCCCCCGCCGTCCCCGCCGCCGAACTCGTCTTCCGCCAGCGGCTTTCCGCGACCCGCCGTGGGGCCCGCCTCGCCCGGCTGCTCACGCTCCACCAGCTGGACGCCTGGGGCATCCCGTACGGCAGCGAACTCTCCGACACGACCGCCGCGCTCGTCGCCGAACTCGCCTCGAACGCCGTGCTTCACGCGCGCGTGGCGGGCCGCGGCTTCGAGCTGAACCTGACGTTGAGTGACGACGCTATGGTGCGGATCGAGGTCACCGACACGCGGGGCGACCGTCCGCTGCGGACGCCCGACGACGAGGGGCCGACGCCGGGCCCGGAGGACGAGTCCGGGCGCGGGCTGCTGGTCGTGGCGGCGTACGCGGACCGGTGGGGCGTCACGGACGGCCCGCCGCCCCGCAAGACGGTGTGGGCGGAGACGTACGCCCGCAAGTGACTACTTGGTGGTCTTGGTGGTCTTGGCGGGCTTGGCTGCTTTGGCGGCCGCCTTCATCTCCTGCTTGTAGGCGCGGACCTTCGCCAGTGTCTCGGGACCGGTGATGTCCGCCGCCGAGCGGTAAGCGCCCCGCTCGCCGTACGTCCCGGCCGCCTCCCGCCAGCCCGTCGGCCGTACGCCGTACTGCTTGCCGAGCAGGGCGAGGAAGATCTTGGCTTTCTGGTCGCCGTAGCCGGGCAGCGCCTTGAGGCGGGCCAGCAGCTCCTTCCCGGTGGGGACGTCGCGCCAGACGGCCTCCGGGTCGCCGTCGTACTCGTGGACCAGGTACTGGCAGAGCTGCTGGACGCGTTTGGCCATCGAGCCGGGGTAGCGGTGGACGGCCGGTTTGGCGGACAGGAGCTCCGCGAAGGCGTCGGGGTCGTACGCCGCGATCTCGTGCGCGTCGAGGTCGTCGGCCCCGAGCCGCTGGGCGATGGTGTACGGGCCTGAGAAGGCCCACTCCATCGGAACCTGCTGGTCGAGCAGCATGCCGACCAGCGCGGCCAGCGGGCTGCGGCCCAGCAGCTCGTCGGCTTCGGGCTGCTGGGCGAGGTGGATGGCGGGGTGGCTGGATGCACTCATGTATCCGATGATCACCCGCGGCGGCTGGCCGCGCACCCTTGGATCAGCGGTGAGTCAGGGCCGGGGTTTCCGTCTGGGGGTCCGATTCCGGTCCCGATTCCGGTCCCGGCTCCGGTCCCGATTCCGTGAGGCCGTAGCGGGCGTGCGCGCGGCGCAAGGGGGCCGGTGACCACCACGCCCGGCGGCCCAGCAGCGTCATCGTCGCCGGGACCAGGAACATCCGTACCACCGTCGCGTCGATCACGATGGCCGTGGTCAGACCGAGGCCGATCTGAAGGATTGGCGAGAAGCCGCCCGTCATGAACGCCGCGAAGACGACCGCGAGGAGCAGCGCCGCGCAGGTGACGACCCGGCCCGAGCGCTGGAGCCCGGTCACCACGGCGGTCCGCGCGTCGCCCGACTCCAGCCAGGACTCGCGCATCCGGGCCAGGATGAACAGTTCGTAGTCCATGGCCAGGCCGAAGGCGATGGCGATGATCAGCGGCGGCGCGGTGACGCTCAGTCCGCCCAGGCCCTCCGCGCCGAGCCAGCCCGCCAGGTGCCCGTCCTGGAAGACCCAGGTCACCACGCCCAGCGCCGCGCCCAGGCTGAGCAGGGTGGTCAGAATCGTGCGCAGCGGGAGCAGCACCGAGCCGGTGAAGGCGAACAGCAGGACGAAGATGCCGAGCAGGACGATCGCCGCGGCCCAGGGGGCGTTGTCGGCGAGCATGGCGCGGAAGTCGACCAGGCGGGCGGCCACGCCGGTGACCTCCACCGGTTCGTCGGCGCGCAGGTCGCGGACCTGTTCGACCAGGCCGGTCGCGGCCGGGCCGTCGTGGGTGCCGCTCGGGGTGAGGCTGAGGACGGCGGTTCCGTCGGGCAGCGTACGGGTGCTGGCCGCGGCCGCGCCGGGGAGCGCGGCGAAGCGGTCGGCGAGCGCGGGATCGGCGTCCGGGCCGATGAGCACGGTCACCGGGTCGTTGCCGGTGCCCGGCGGGTAGTGCGCCTGGGTCGCGTCGTACAGCTGCCGCGCCTCGGTGTCGGCGGGCAGCGAACGGGCGTCGCCCACCGCGACCTTGAGGCCGAGCGCGGGCAGCGCGAGCACGGCCAGGCCCGCGACGACGGTGACGGTGACGAGTACCGGGCGGGCGGCCGAGAACCGGGCGAGCCGGGCGAAGAACCGGCCCGGTTCCCGCGGGGCGGTGTCGCGGGGCTTCGGCTTACGGGACGACGGGGCGATCCGGCCGCCGAAGCGGGCGAGCAGCGCGGGCAGCAGCGTCAGCGCGGCCAGCATGTCGACCACCACCACGGCGGCCACGGCAAGACCCATGCTGCGCAGGAAGGTGTTCGGGAAGACCAGCAGCCCGGCCAGGCTGACCGCCACCGTGACGCCGGAGAACAGCACGGTGCGCCCGGCGCGGGCGACGGTGCGGTGGACGGCCTCGGCGACGTCGGCGGAGTCGGGCGTGGCGGCGCGTTCCTCGCGGAAGCGGACCAGCATCAGCAGCGCGTAGTCGACGGCGAGGCCGAGGCCCAGCATGGTGGT
This sequence comes from Streptomyces sp. O3, assembly GCF_054788135.1. NCBI lineage: Bacteria > Bacillati > Actinomycetota > Actinomycetes > Kitasatosporales > Streptomycetaceae > Streptomyces > Streptomyces sp. O3. The sequence goes on along the minus strand of NZ_JBTVYK010000044.1, from coordinate 30,678 downwards.
GATCTGGATGGAGTACACCGACACGTCGGTCACCAGGCTGAAGGCGAACAGCGCGGCGAAGGCCCCGGCGACTCCGGTGATCGCGATCACCAGCGGCAGCCCGGCGGCCCGCAGTCCGCCGAAGATGACCAGGAGCAGCAGCAGGACGACCGGCAGTGAGATCAACTCGGCCCGCACGACGTCCTGCTGGGCTCCCTCGCCCATCTGCTCGCCGAGCAGCGGCCCGCCGCTGACGGCCACGTTGTCGGCGTCGATGGCGCGCAGGCGGTCGGCGGCCGCGTTGACCGCGTCGGACGTGGCGTCGTCGCTCAGGCCGCCGTCGAGGGCGACCGGGATCAGCAGGGCCCGGCCGTTCTCGGCGGCGAGTCCCGGCGCGGTGTACGGGTCGGGGACCTCGGCCACGCCGGGCAGTCGGCGTACGTCGGCCACGGCGCGGCGTACGTCGGCGGGGTCGGCCTGGCCCTCGACGACCGCGGAGATGGAGTCCCCGGTCGGGTCGAGCGCGGCCAGGCGGTCGGCGGCGCGCTCCGACTCGGTCGCGGGGACCTCGGCTATCGCGCTGGAGAGTCGGCTGAAGACGCCGGTGCCGACACCGAAGCCGAGGGCGATCAGCAGCAGCCAGGCGAAGATCACGGTGAGGGGGCGGCGGGTGGCCGTCCGGGCGAGTGCGGCTAGCACGGGGTCCTCCGGGTGCTTGTGGGCTGTCGCCACTCAGCGTCGTCCCGTCGGGGTACGCGGCACATCGCCGGTCCGCGCGGTCTTCGGACCTCCTCCGCGTGGGCGAGTCCTCCCTCGCGTGGGCGAGTCCTCCCCCGTGAGAGGGAGGACTCGCCTGCGGGTCAGTCCTCGCCGGGGGTCACCAGACCCGCCTCGTACGCGCAGATGACCGCCTGGATGCGGTCCCGTAGGCCCAACTTGCCGAGCACGTTGCTGACATGGGTCTTCACGGTGTGCTCGCTGACCGTGAAGGCCGCCGCGATCTCGGCGTTGGTCAGGCCGCGTGCGAGCAGCCGCAGGGTCTCCTCCTCGCGGGCGGTGAGGACGCCCAGGCGGGTGGCCGCGGGGGCTGTGAGGGCCGCGGGCGTCGCGTCCGGCGTCGTACGGGAAGCCAGCCCGGCGGGGGTCCCGGCGCGGCGGCGCGCGACGAGGTCGGCGACCAGGCGGCGGGTCACCGACGGCGCGAGCAGCGACTCCCCGGCCGCGACGACCCGCACCGCGTGCACCAGGTCGTCGCGCCGCACGTCCTTGAGGAGGAAGCCGCTGGCCCCGGCGTAGAGCGCGTCGTAGACGTACTCGTCGTGGTCGAAGGTGGTGAGCATGACGACCCGGCAGTCGGACCGCGCGCACACCAGGCGCGCCGCCTCAATGCCGTCCATGCCCGGCATCCGGATGTCGAGCAGGAGGACGTCCGGCGTGTGCCGGTGCACGGCGGCCACCGCCTCCGCGCCGTCGCCCGCCTCGGCGACCACGTCGATGTCCGGCTGCGCGTCGAGGATCATGGAGAACCCGCTGCGCACCAACTCCTGGTCGTCGGCGACCACTACCTGGATGCTCATGCCTCCAAGGATGCCGTGGGCAGCCGTACTTCGACGCGGAATCCGCCATCGGGTCCGGGACCCGCGGTGGCGGTGCCGCCTCCGGCGGCGGCGCGTTCCCGGATGCCGATCAGGCCGTGGCCCGGACCTTGATGCGGGTGCGGGTGCGGGTGCGGGTGCGGGTACAGGTGCGGATGCGGGTGCGGATGCGGATGCGCGGGCGGGCGCGGGCTTGAGCGCGGCGTGGCGGGTGCCCCGTCGTCCTGGACGGACAGGGTCAACTCGCGCTCGCCCCACGCCAGGTGTATCCGTACGCGCGACGCCTTGTCGGCGTGCTTGACGACGTTCGTCAGGGCCTCCTGGATCACCCGGTACGCCGAGACCTCGGTGTCCGGGCGCAGCGCCCGAGGCGTCCCGGAGGCGGCGAACTCGACCCGCAGGCCCGTCTCCTCGACCTGCCGCAGCAGTTCCGGCACGGCGTCCAGGGTCGGCTGCGGCGCGCGCTCGGCCTGGGCGTCGGTCTCCCGCAGTACGCCCAGGATGCGCCGCAGCTGCACCATCGCGTCCCGCCCCGCGCCCGCGATCGCGTCGAACGCGGCCTCGGCGCGCCGCGGGTCGCTGCGGACGACCACCGGACCGGCCTCCGCCTGGACCACCATCAGGCTGACCGCGTGCGCCAGAATGTCGTGCATCTCGCGGGCGATCCGGGAGCGTTCCTCGGCGACGGCCCGCGCGGTCTCGCTGGCCAGCTCGCGTTCGAGGCGGCGGGCGCGGTCCTCCAGGGCGGCGGTGTAGGCCCGTTGGACCCGGCTGAGCACGCCGAGCCCGTACGCGAAGACGATGAGCAGCACATGGAAGGCGTACTCGAACGACTGGGTGTCCTCCTTGACCGCCATCGTCCAGACGGACCCGACGAGCCAGCCGAGCAGCATCCAACGCCGCTGCCAGGGCAGGGAGTTCGCGGCCAGCGTGTACAGCGTCACCATGCCGCCGTACGTCAGGTCGGGGGCCGGGCGGGCGTGCAGCCCCATGGCGGTGGTGAAGAAGGCTACCGCACAGGCGGCGGCGAACGGCGCCCGACGCCGCCACACCAGGGGCAGCACGGTGCCGAAGCCCAGCAGAGCGCCCAGCCAGTCCGTCTCGGTGCCCTGCTGCGGGAGGACGAACTGGAGGGAGACGGCGAGCAGTACGAGCGCGGCGAGCGGGATGTCCACGGCGTACGGATTGGCCGTGCGCAGCCGGTGGACGAGCGGGAACTTCGAGGCCATACGGCGACTCCTCGGGGCAGAGGCCGGGCCAGTATCCCGGAGGGGCGGGGGCGGGGGCCTCGCCGGTACGGGGGATGTGCGCGCGGGAGTCAGGCGAGGCCGCTGAGGCCGCTGAGGCCGCTGAGGCCGAGCAGGTCGTCGATGCCCGCCTTGTGGCGGGCCGCGGGCAGGCCGTCCTGGTAGCGCAGATGGTGCACCAGGACGGGAGCGCACGTGGCGAGCAGCAGATGGGCCAGCACCCGCGCGTCGGCGTCGGGGCGCAGCTGGCCGACGAGCATCGCGACATGGGTGTGCAGCGTCGCGTAGGGGCTGTTGTTGTAGCGGGCGCTGCGGTTGGCGGACTCCACGGCCATCAGCAGCGCCCGCTGCTCGTCGGTGTAGTCGGCCAGCCGGTGCAGGAAGGCGCGCAGCCGTTCGGCGGGCGGCGCGCCGGGGCCCAGCGGTGGCGGGCCGCTCAGGAAGGCCGCCTGGAACTGCCGCTCGCGGTCGTCGAGCAGCGCCATGAGCAGTGTGGCGACGTCGCCGAAGCGCCGGTAGACCGTGCCGACCCCGATCCCGCTGGCGTGCGCCACCGCGTTCATGGTGAGCGCGTCGGGGCCCTGCTCGGCGACCAGGGTGGCCGCGGCGTCGAGGATGCGGCGGCGGTTGCGGGCGGCGTCGGCGCGCTCGGGGGGCGGCTGGTCCGCCAGGGGGAGAGCGATGCGGCGGGGCGCGTCGGCGGAGCCGGAGGTGGAGCCGGAGGGGGTGTCGGCGGGAGTGTCGGAGGGGGTGTCGGAGGGGGTGTCGGCCATACCAGCAGCGTAACGGATAGCTATCCGTTTCCTCTCAGGAACTCCTTGCGTAAGTGGATGGGTATCCGGTTAACTGAGCTCAGCCGAAACGGATAGCCATCCGTTTCAGCGGGTCGGACCTTTGGGGTCGGACCTTTGACCCGGAGCCTTGGGAAGGAACGATCGACATGGCGACCAAGATCGCGGTTGTTTACTACTCCGCCACCGGAAACGTGCACGAGCTCGCGCAGGCCGTCGCCGAAGGCGCCGAGAAGGCGGGCGGCGAGGTGCGGCTGCGCCGGGTCGCGGAGCTCGCCCCGGCCTCGGTCATCGAATCCGTACCGGCCTGGCGCGACCACCTGGCGGCGACCAAGGACGTCGAGGAGGCCACCCTGGACGACCTGGCCTGGGCGGACGCCTACGCCTTCGGCAGCCCGACGCGCTTCGGCAACATAGCCAGCCAGCTGAAGCAGTTCATCGACACGACGAGCGGGCTGTGGCAGCAGGGCGTCTTCGCGGACAAGCCCGCCACCGGGTTCACCAGCGCGGCCAACCAGCACGGCGGCAACGAGTCGACCCTGCTGGCCCTGTACAACACGCTGCACCACTGGGGTTCGCTGATCGTCCCGCCCGGCTTCACCAGCCCGCTGGTCTCCGCCGCCGGTGGCAACCCGTACGGCACCTCGCACGCCTCCGGCGCCGGCGGCCCGGTCGGGGACGACGTGCTGGAGGCGGCGCGCTACCAGGGCGAGCGGCTGGTCACGATCGCCGACCGGCTGCGCGTGGCCTGATCAGCGCGCGTACGAGCCGATGCCTCTTGACTTATCTGAAATAGGGAGGAAAATCCCAAATACACCAGAAAACCAGAGCGAGCCGCACAGCTGGCGAAGACGTTCGCCGACTGACCCACTCGTTGGCTCTGGCCAGGCCCCCGGCAGATCCTCTCGATCTCGGAGTTGGCAGCGACGGCTGAAACTCGCGGATACGAGGAGGGCTACCGGGGACTGCATATCCGCAATGTGCGCACATACACCGAGGGGCTCTGCCGAAGACGGCGGGGCCCTTCGAGCGCGGGCCCTGTGAGCAGGGCGGTACCATGCGCTCATGCGTATTTCGCCGTGTCTGAGCTGGTGGCGCTCCGTATAGGAGCGGCCGCATCTCACGCATGACCGGGCCGTTCGGATGGACGGCCCTTTCGCGTTCCCTGGATCACTGGATCACTGGATCACTGGATCAGGGGTGGATGCCGTCTCCGGGCGGCCGTACCGACCCCACCACCAGGAGACCGCATGAACACCGTTCCCCAGCTCGCGGCCCAAAGCCCCGCGGCACTGGAAGAGCTGATCCGCGAGGACCCCAGCCGATTCCGGGTGCTGACCGGCGACCGCCCCACCGGCCGCCTGCACCTGGGCCACTACTTCGGCACCCTCCACAACCGCGTACGTCTGCAGAACCTCGGCGTGGAGATGTTCGTGATCATCGCGGACTACCAGGTCCTGACCGACCGCGACGTCGCGGACCACCTCACCGAGCACGTCGAGGACCTGGTCCTGGACTACCTCGCCATCGGCGTGGACCCCCAGCACAGCACGATCTTCACGCACAGCGCCGTGCCCGCACTCAACCAGCTGCTGCTGCCCTTCCTCAGCCTCGTCTCCGTCGCCGAGCTGAACCGCAATCCGACGGTCAAGGACGAGATCGCCCACTCCCGGCAGTCCTCCGTCAGCGGCCTGATGTTCACCTACCCTGCCCACCAGGCCGCCGACATCCTCTTCTGCAAGGCCGACCTGGTCCCCGTCGGCCAGGACCAACTCCCCCACCTGGAACTCACCCGCACCATCGCCCGCCGCTTCAACGACCGCTATGGCGCGGGCGCGCCCGTCTTCCCCGAGCCCGCCGCCCTGCTGTCGCGCGCACCGCTGCTCCTCGGGACGGACGGCGCCAAGATGAGCAAGAGCCGGGGCAACGCCGTCACCCTGGCCGCCGACGCGGACGAGACCGCCCGGCTGATCAAGGGCGCCAGGACCGACTCCGAACGCCACATCGCCTACGACCCCGCAGGCCGCCCCGAAGTGTCGTCCCTCCTGCTGCTGGCGGCCCTCTGCCAGGACCGCACCCCCCAGCAGGTGGCCGACGACATCGGCTCCGCCGGGGCCGCCGCGTTGAAGAGGACCGTGACAGAGGCGGTCAACGAGTACCTGGCCCCGATCCGAGCCCGCCGCGCCCAGTACGCGCGGGACCGCGGCTACCTGCGCCGGACGCTGCGCGAAGGCAACGAGCGAGCGAGAGCCGTGGCCGATGCCACGCTCGCCGAGGTCCGCACCGCCATGGCCAGCCACTACTGACCGGCTCCACGCCGCGCCGGCTCCGCCCTTCGACGACCAGGATCTCAGCTCACGACTCCAGCAGCCGCTTCAGCGCCGCCAGGTCCTGCCGGTTCGCCCGGCGCATGGCGGCGGCCAGCACCGGCGCCCCGATCCGCGCGAACCCGGCTGGCTCGCCACGGTTCCGCAGGGTCATCCGGGTACGCGCGGCGTTCACGGGCTCCCAGATGTAGGTGGTCTCCATCGGGAACGGACCCTCGGCGGTGCGCATCACCAGCCGCTGACCGGGCACCAGCTCGACCACCTCGTACGTGTAGTTCAGCTGCCGACCGAGGAAGTGCGCGACGAAGGCGAGCTTCGAGCCGACCCGCAGCGGCGGCTCGGTCCGCCACCGCACCGACTCGATGTTGGCGTACCACTGCGGGGCGTGGGACGGGTCGCCCGCGTACTCGGCGACCTCCGGGCACGGGCGCTCGATCTCGATCTCGGTAACTACGTCCACCGGCATAGCCACGAGTCTTCCGCACGTGAGGGGTTGCCCCCAACACGCTTTCCGAATGTTCGTCTCAGGGTTCGACTGAGGCCGGGCGCGTCCTGACCTGCGGCAGAGCTTGCGGGCGGTCTCTGCCCGGACCGCAGCGGACGGAGGCGAATGCAACCAGAACTGCAACCATTGAGCCCAGCCCTGTTCACACCTTGCGCCAGGCGGTGAGCAGTTCGTCGGGGCCGTAGGCCGCCTGGAGACCGGAACATCTGATCCCGCTGCGGGAGACCGCCACGAGCGGTACTGGCTCGCCGGTGACCGCCGCCCGATGCTTCTGCAGTGCTGCCAGGTCGTGGCTGTCGAACGCGGAGTTCTCCAGCCACTTGACCGAGCCGATGAAGAGCAACTGCTTGGCCACCGGCTGCCGGTCGGCGCCCACCAAGTCGATTTCCACGTCGTTGCTGCGGGTCCAGTACCCGCCGATCGCCGGGGCGGCGGGCAGGAGCCCGTCCGGCAGGAGGCGGGCGAGGGACTCCCGGACGAGGGGTTCGATCGCGCGGCCCCGCCAGCTCATCCACTGCTCCTTGATCCGGCTCAGAGTGAGATCCCCTCGCATCCGCTCGATCTCCGCCATGTGCGGATCCAGAAACGCGAGCCAGAAGCGCAGGTAGGGGTCGGCCACCCGGTAACGGCGTTCCTTCGACGGCCTAAGCGAGAGCGGCAGCTCGGCGGCCACGACCCTCTTCTCGGTCAGGACGTCAGTGGCTCGGGTGAGAGTGCTGTGCGCGATGCCGCCCGCCGCGCGAGCGATGTTGGTGAAGGTTCGCTCCCCGGATCCGATGGCCCGCAGGACTTCCCTGCTCATCGCCTGCGGTGGAAACTCCGCGGCCAGTGACCGTTCAGCGGAGACCAGCAGCGCCGAGATCGGGTTGTCCAGCGAGTCGCGGAGGAACTCCCAGACATCCGCTCCGGCCCGCCACTCAGCACAGATCAGAGGTAGACCTCCCGTGATCAGAGCGGCGTCGAACGCGGCCGCCGGAGACAGGCCGAGCATTTCGCCGATGTCGGCCGGGTTCAAAGGTCCCACGATCATTTCCCGGCCCCGCTGGTGAAAAGGCCGGTCGTAGCTGTTCAGCGCCTCCATCATCGACAGATCGGACCCGACCAGGAGGAGAAGCACCGGCTTGCGGCTGAGCAGCCGGTCCCATGCCCGCTGGAGCATGCCCTCGAAGGCGTCGATGCGGTCCATCAGATACGGAACCTCGTCGATGACGACGACGCTGGGAGTGTCGTCGGGAAGGATCTCCGCAAGCAGCCTGAGCGCCGCGTTCCACTGTTCCGGGGTCTCCTCCGAGAACAGTTCCCGCTCCGGCAGGGTGGATCGGGCGACGGCGTCGAGCAGCTCCGTCAGCTCGTCCTCCGCCGTGCCGCCCGCCGCGGTGAAGAAGAGGTACGGCGTCTCGGTCCGCCGGATGAACTCCTCGACGAGGCTGGACTTGCCGACCCGCCTCCGTCCGCGCATGAGGATGCACTGACCGGGTTTCGCTGACCCGGCGGCGTCGTGAACCGCCTGCAAGGCGTTGCCGAGCACGTTCAGCTCGCGTTCCCGCCCGATGAAACGACGCATGTAGGCTCCCGATCAAGATGGTATCCCTAGCGATACTATCTCCAGCGATACCATCTTGCTTTCGCTCGGGCATGAGACTCATGACGCTGTGGATATGGGAGTGGGGAAGGTTGGTCGCGTACTGGCGACCGATGGGTGTCTTCGGCGCTCGCGGCGCACGGTGAGGCGAGCGACGCTGTGGGTGGACTGCCGCTGATCAGGGCCGTCGGGGCCAGTGGCGCGAGCGCGGCGAAGCGGGGGTTCTGTCGAAGGGATCGCCGGGGCGGCTGAAGCGGCACGGCTGGTCCTGGCAGCAGCCCGCCCGCCGGGCGATCGAGCGCGACGACGCGGCGGTCGAGGTGTGGAAGAAGGAGACCTGGCCGCGTGCCAGGTACCTGGGGCCGCATCGGGCACACGCCGGTCGTCCGCGTCCGTGGACGGGGGGCCGGCCGGGCCTCGATGGCCGACATGGCCTGCTACAAACCGGGGCAGAGGTCCCGGCTGATCTACGCGATCCGTGAGTGCAGGGGCCGCAAGGGCGAGCCGAAGGACTTCACCTGGCGTGACTTCCGCGACCTGATCGTCCGGGCCCGCATCCAGCTCGGCGGACCGATCGTGCTCGTCTGGGACAACGCCCCGTCAAGCGCAAGCTCAAGCAGATCCAGTACCGCCCGCACCTGGTCGACGGCTGCCTCACCGACACCGGCCTGATCATGGACAGCTGGCCGACATCACGCGTTCAAATTCAGTAGCGGTCACGGTCTTGGATCAGGAGTCCCCAGTCCAGCGCCCACCGGGCGCCTCGTGCGAGGCCGGGGCCGACAGCGCCGAACAGGATGAACTGCGATTGGCTCGGCACGGCCGCGGCTCGGCGCACGAGCAGCTTTCGGGCCGTCGCCGGGGGCTGTCGCGACCACCGCGACGACCCTCCCGGTTGCTGTGGTGTTCCACGAGTGCGGCCAGTCGTTGCGGCTTGTGCCCGGAGGCTTCACGCCCACTGCCGTCGGCATGCCGCGCAGTTCGTCGGAGGCTGTGCCCGCGAGCAGCTGCTCCAGCGCAGCAACCAGCACCAGGGCACGTACGCAACCGGTCCACGCCGAAGAGCCGAGCCGCAATCGCGGCTCGGCTCTTCGTTTCGCCTGTTCAGGCGGGTGCGGAGGATACGAGATTCGAACTCGTGAGGGGTTGCCCCCAACACGCTTTCCAAGTCTTCGCCTGGCCGTCCCGCACCGGTCGTGGGCGTCCTGACCTGCGGCTGAGCGAATGCTGGCCGGTGATCTGGACGCCTCCGGACGGAGGTGAATGAGACCAAAACTGAGACCACGCGACTGGTGCCGACCGCAGTCCCGCTCAGGTACTCATGCCTCCACGCACCGCGACTTCTGCCGAGAAGCCGGCGTGCTTGAGCGGAGCCGCGGCCTCGATCATGCCGACGAGCACCGTGTGTGTCACTCGCAGCTGTGGACTCAGCTCCGCGCCTTCGCCGAGCATGTAGAGGAAGCATTCGCGCTCCCGCTCGCACATGGTGTCGCGATCCCAGACCTTCGCGATCTCGAAGTGGCTCGCGGTCATGTGCTCCAGTGCGGCTTCTCGGGGCATTCCCTCGTCACCGGTTTCCTTGACGAGATCCCAGAGTTCGACGCCGAGGTCGGAGGGCGACCTTCGTCGGGTCTTCATCGCTGTCCTCCTTCCCCAGGGCCGACGAGCTGGGCGAGTTCTTCGTATATGTCGGACTGGCCGGTGGTCACGACGTGTTCGCACCAGTCGCAGACGGCCCGAACCTTCTTGATGCTGTCCAGGACTGCCTCTTCCTCTTCCGTGGTCAGCATCTCCCCCTGGGCCTGCACGACTGCGTTCTGCATGGAGATGCAGAAGCCAGTGCACTCGCCGAGGATTTTCAGCACGGCAGAGGGGGTGTCGTGGCAGTTGACCGCTGGACCGGTGAGCGTAGGAGATTAGTCGGACTCTGGCTCTCCAGGGTCGGGGTGGCTCGGAGGCGTCGGCAACTCGGCCTCCTGCTGGAGTACTAGTTCCGACAGTTCTCTGCCCATACCGTTATACGTGCTCCGTGCACGGTGGTGGTGTTGCAGGGGGTGAGGTAATCGTCCAGGGCACGGCGCTTGGTGACCTCTTCGGGGGTCTCGTCGAGGGGCTGCCCCAGGGGGTCGGAGAGTACGACGACCCGGTCCACATCATGCAGTTCGTTACGGATAGCGGGCGGTGGCTGTTCGGTGCCGCGCAGGGTCCCGGAGGCTTCAGGGCTGTCGGCGAGGGCGATATCGTTCAGTGACCGGTACAGGGGCCGGTCATGAAGGAGCCAGTCACGGCGCCGGGCCGGGGCGAACAGGACCGCGTCACCGGGCCCGGTGACGTCCCCGACAGCCGCTGCTACGGCGGCGGCGTCGTCTTTGCGGGCCTCGGGGCCGCGCAGCTGTATGTGCCAGGGCACTAGGACCGCCGCGACGGCCACGGGGACGGCGGCGCAGGCGGCCCTGCGGCGGGTGGTGAGGTTCCGGTACCGCCCGAGTGCGTGATCTGCCGTGGCCCCGGCGAGGAGGGCGAGCCCGCACAGCCAGTACAGGACGTATCGGTCAACGTAGTAGGGCTTGATCATTGAGATGGTGATGAGGAGCCCGGCGGGCAGGATGAGGAGCGCGAGCCCGGTGGTCCTGACCCGTGGGGGGGCCAGCCGTGAAAGAAGCCACCCGGCGCCGGCGGTGGCAAGGAACCCCGCCCACTGGGCTATGCCGGGGCGGGACAGCCAGGACAGCTGCGCACCAGCCTGACCGGCGGTGAGTGCGGCCAGCGGCAGGCACCCGGCCGCCACGGTGGCGCCCGCGAGGAGGAACACGGCCCGATAGCGGTGGGGACGGACGACGAACCAGTGGGCGACCAAGGCCAGGGCGGCGAACAAGTGCAGCCAGCACGCCAGGACCATCAGGAGCGTGTAACCCACCTGGTGCCGGCGCAGGTCGCCTCTCAGGCCACGGGCAAGGAACCAGGTGGCCCACACCACGCACGCGGAAACGGCGGCGTACTGACGTCCCTCCTGCGCGTAATACTGCACAGGGGGAAGGACCGCGTATACGACTCCGGCGTACAGGCCGGTACGGGGGGTGGCCAGTTCCCTGCCGAGCGCCGCGACCCCTGCCGCCGCGCACACCGTCGCGGCCACCGACACGGCGCGCAGGGCGACGGGCCCCCCGTCCCACACCGTTAGCCACCCGTGCATCAGCAGGTAGTAGAGGCCGTGTACGGCGTCGATGTTCTGTACGAGTGCCCACAGTTCGGGAAGGGTGCGGTGGGCGGCGGCTTCGGTCACGGCCTCATCGCGCCACAGTGAACCGCCACGGGATATCCCCCACGTTCCAAGTACGCCTGCGACGAGAGCCGGTAGAAGCGCGACCGGCCACCGGCCCCTCACATGTGCAGCGGGGGGCCGGTGGCCGGTGGTGTTCTGTTGTGCCGTGAAAATGGTGTCGCTCCCCTACCGGCCGTCGAGTAGCCGTTTGGCTCGTGCTACGCGCTGCTCGTTGGCCTTCTTCAACTCGCGGAAGTACTGCGTGTTTTCCCGGATGGCCTTAGTCTGCATGCGCTCCTCCGCCGCGTGCCAGGCCGGTATGAGGCCGGTCTCAGCCTTGCACGCGACGTCGGCCGTGGCGACGGCCGTTTCGCCCTTGGCCGGTTCGTCGCTTTCCCCGCGCCACCACCGGGGGTCGTCTACGGCTGCGAACGGGCTAGGGTAGTCAAAGCCCTTGCCACGCATGCAGGAGCTCCACCGCTTCACCCTCGCCGCGACTGGTCCGTTCTTCTGTGCTTCGTCCATGATCTTGTCGGCCATGTCGTTGAACCGGGTCCGGCCGGGGCTCTTGATGCCGCTCGTGATACGGCCCCATGCCGCCTTCCGGCATGTGTCCGCTGCTTTGGCTTCCTTGCCGGACAGAGCGACCATACGTTCCCGTTCCCGCTCCGCTACGGGGTAGCGGTTCAGGAGCCGGGGCGGGGCGTGGTAGCCGAAGCGTTCCGCGACGAGGGGCTCGGCCGCGCCGTAGCGGCGCCGGTTGACGACCTCTACCGCGTCCTTGGGTCGGTCGATGGCCGCCCAGCTGTAGCCTTGGCGTTCCATGCAGTCCCCGGTTATGGCGTCGAGCGCGTCACCAATGGTGTAGTGCTCAGCCAAAGACGGGGTGAACTCGTCAAAGGGCAAACCCAGTTCGCGCACTACTCCGGCCGCCTCGGGTACCGAGACGCCGGGCTGGCCGGTGTCCGGGGTTGTACCGCATGCGGGAAGGACGGCCAGGGGCAGGGCCGCCCACCACATGCGCGGTCCTTCCCGCACGCCCGGTCAGCGGAACTGTACGGAGCTGACGTTGTTGTCCATGCCGTTGTTGGACAAGTCCTTGTCGACGTCACCGGGGTCGGACAGGTACGTACGCCCGTTGTACCCAGCGTGCTGGTGCAGGACCACGGTCCGGGAGGACCAGTTCTTGACAGAGCTGATGCCGTCATTGACAGACCCGCCGCCGCCGACCCAGTAATTGTTTGTCAGGTTCGAGTCGCTGCCCTCGAAGAAGGCCCACTTCCCCTTGTAGTCGTCGTGCTGGTAGACGTAGAAGGTTCCGTACTCGGCCCGCTCCGCGCTGTCCTGGCCTGCGGCGGCGGTAGGAGCCAGTGTGAGGAGCGTAGCGGATGCTACGGCGGTAGCGGCCCCGAGTATCTTGCCGACGGTGAACTTCAAGGTTGGTGTCCTCTCGGTGGCGCAGCCCGTTACAGGGGGGTGCCCCGGGCTCGCGGTGGAGTGCTTTACGACGCACAAGATTCAATGCGTCACATCCATCAGAGTCAACGAAATCCGACCCGTTTGGCTTGAACACGCTTCACCCCGTGGCGGCGGGGGCCTGGTAGAGCGGTTTTCGCCACCAACTCCCCTGCCAGTAGGGGCCGGTAGCGTCCGACAATAGGTGGTTGACCGGGTGCGCGGGGGCACGTTGAATCGACACCGATCACGCAGCCTCACCCAGCACAGGGAGCACAAGCATGCGTTCACGCCTCACCAGAGCACTCGCCAGCACTGCCATTGCCGGTGGCCTCATCCTCGGCGCCTCCGCAACCGCAACTGCTGCCCCAGACGGCGCCGACCGCGCCACGGCCGGAGGGTTCAACGTCTACCAACACGATGACTACAAGGGCGAGTGGCAGGTCTTCTGGGAGAACGCCTCGAACCTGAAGTACGTCTACTGGTCCGGCGACTGGGATGCCCCTGTCAATGACGGCATCAGCTCCGTCAGGAACTGGTCCTCCCGGACCGTGGTCCTGCACCAGCACGCTGGGTACAACGGGCGTACGTACCTGTCCGACCCCGGTGACGTCGACAAGGACTTGTCCAACAACGGCATGGACAACAAGGTCAGCTCCATACAGTTCCGCTAACCGGCAGCCCCGTACCTCAAAGCCGGTATTTTGCTTTCCAATGGCTGAGAGCCGAGAGAGGACTGGGCCGGTGGGCTCTCCTCCGTGACGCTCTCCCCGGTCGCCGACCGGGGCATGAGGTACAGGGCCGAGCGGGTTCAGCGGGTCGAGCTTATCGAGCCCGACTAGCAGCCAGTGTGCGACAACACCATGGGATGGGTTGTACAGAACGGGACTACCCGGCACCTCCGATATGAGGTGGACCCAACGGACCGCATACTGGGCCCGGTTAGCTACCCGGGCCGCGCCGTCGCTCAGGATGCCGCAAATGCCCTGCAGGCTACCACCGGGCAGGCGAACCAGTGACCGTATCTCCTGGGATGCGGCTCACGCCGTACACGTCGCCCGCACCCCAGGCCGGTACCTGTTGACGACCCACCCCGATCTATACCGAGGGCTTGACGTTACGGTCGTTCGGCCCTGACGGGTATTTACGACACCGGCCCGCTCAACCTCTGTGTTGAGCAGGCCGGTTCGCGTACGGGCGGGCCCTGTGGTGCGGCTTCGTGGACCTCACCCCGGTACTCCAGCAGGATTTCGGTGTCTGACCTGGTCTTTCGCCGGGTGGCGGGAGTGTAGCGGGTCTTCGGTCGTGCGGGGGCGGTCTCAGGGAGACCGCCCCTCGATCGTGCGACAACGCCGCAGGTAGTGACAGCGGCGGGGCAGCCTCCGAGGGTGATCACCGAGTATGCCGCCGCGCAGTGGGACGTCGAACTGGACGATCTCTTCCTGACCATCGGGCACCGCTTCGGCCGAGTCGAGCTCCGCCGCCGCATGCGTGACTACGTCCGCGGGCTGCTCGCCCCGGTGGCCCGCAAGAACAGCTGGCAGCTGGCCGAACAGGTCGGCCACCGCACACCCGACGGCCTGCAGCACCTCCTCGCCGGATCGAAGTGGGAGCCCGATGACATCCGCGATGACCTGCAGGAATACGTCGCCGGCAAGCTCGGCGAGGCTGGCGGCGTGCTGATCATCGATGACACCGGGTTCATCAAGAAGGGCACCACCTCCGCCGGGGTCCAGCGCCAGTACTCCGGAACCGCCGGGGCCTGTGTCGGAATAACTGTCAGAGTTGATCTGCGTAGGTGTCGCCGTCTGACGTTAGGCGGGCTCGGAGTTGGGACAGGGTGCGGGCGGGGGGTCCGGGTAGCGGTGTGACCGCGATGCGGTGCAGGTCCAGGAGGCGGTGGCCGTCTTGGAACTGGTTGGACAGGTTGGTGCGGGTGACGTTCAGGAGCTGGGCCAGAAGTGTGCTGGTGACGGCTCTGCGGCGGCGTAACAGGGCAGTCAGTAGGCGGTGGTAGTGGTCGAGGCTGCTGATCTGTGGGTGGAGGTAGCTGCGTGGGCGGCGGAAGCGTCGTTGGAATGCCGCCTCGGCCAGGGCGTCCCAGTACGGTTCCGAGACGGCGACCAGGCGGTCGAACGCGGATCGTGACATCCCGGTCAGGGCCGGGTCGCTGAGCATCGCGGTCAGGGCGGGATTGATCCGTTGTCGGCTCGGTGCCGGCTCGGGGAGCCGGGGTGCGACCGGTGCCAGGGTGTAGTTCCAGCTGCCGTGAAAGGCGTGGGGTGTGATCGGCAGGGCATGGAACTCGGCGGGTGGCACTTCGGTGCCCAGGTCGTATCGGCCGGTATCGAGTTCGGCTCCGATTCTGAGCCCGGCGCGGGTGGTCGTGGCGGCGATCGTCTCGATGACGGTCTCGTAGCTGGTCAGGGGCCTGCCACGCCAGTTCGCGGTGATGTGGCAGAACATCCGGTGTTCGATCTTGTTCCACTTCGATGTTCCGGGTGGGAAGTGGCAGACCGTGATCTCGAGCCCACTTTCCAAAGCGAAGGCGGTGAGGTGCTTCTTCCATGTCCAGCGGCGGGGGTCGTTGGAACCACCGCAGTCGGCGGTGATCAGCAGCCGGGCGGCGTCCGGGTGGTCGTCCTGTCCACGTTGCTGCCACCAGCGGCGGATGGATTCCACCGCGAACTCGCCCGTGTCGTGGTCGGTCCCGACGTTGACCCAGCCGGTGTTGCGGGCGATGTCGTAGATCCCGTAGGGGATGACCACGGGCTGGTCACTGGTGATGAACGTGTGGCAGTCGACACGGATGGGGTTCTTGCCCGGCCGCCAGATCCGTCCGGGTCGATCGCGGCTACCGAGCCACTCCTTGGCCTTGGTGTCCACGCTGATCACCGGCTGGTCGCCCTCGAGGAAGGCCGCGGCGGTGGCGTTGATGTGCGTGAACTGGGCATCACGGTCCGGATGACTGGCGCCTTCCGTGGTCTTGGCGGTGCCCTGCAGGCTGTATCCCAGGGAGTGCAACAGGCGTCTGACGGTCGCCGCGCTGACCGGGTGGTTTCGCATGGTCAGCGCAGAGGCCAGCGAACGGAATGAAAGCGTGGTCCAGCGCAACGGCGAGACCGGATCACCCCGTGTGTGCGGCTCGATCAGAGCTTCAAGCGCGGGCAGCAGACCGGGGTCGGTGACCGTCAGCGGCTTACGGCCGGCTCCTGGAGCCCGGATCCGCCCGGTCGGCAAAGGATGCCCGGACAACTCGGCGATCCCGCGTGCGACGGTTGCCGCACTGGCACCAGAAGCGGCCGCCACCAGCGTGATCCCGCCGTGGCCAAGCGCGGCAGCTTCGCTGGCCAGGTAAATCCGCCGGCGTCGCTCATCGAGATGAGGAAGGAATTGGTCGAACTTCGCCCTCAGAGCCACAACCGAAGCCTGAGCAGCCGCACACGCAGTCACACCTCAGTGTCCCGCCAACATCCGTTCATCGAGCAGTAATTGAAATACAGGCCCTGGGAGGCAACCAGCGCTTTCGTCGCGGGCAGCGCAGCCTTCTTGGCGGCGACGCCGAGTAGGCCGAGGGCGTCGGTCGGGTGGCCCGAGGCAGGTCGTCAAGCCCATGGTCAGCGCCTGCGTTTGCGAACGCGGACGAATAGGAAGGCGAATGCCAGTAGGGCGACGTTGGCTAGCACGATCCCGATGGCGATGTTGACGGCCGTCGGCATGAGGCCCACCCCTTCTTCCCTGGCAGCACTGCGGTATCTCCCGGCGGCCTGCCGTGGTGTGTCACTTGTTGTGCCGGGGTGTGGCTGTGAGCGTGCGAGCCGCCAGCGCGAGCGTGAAGAGTGCTGTGGCTGAGGCCCACTGGGTGGGCGTGGTCTCTTCCCGCATGATGACAGCCCACCAATAGTAGCCGGGTTCGGACGGTGGGTAGCCGAACATCATGGAGGCGAGTGTCAGGGCTATGGGCGGTACCCAGACGAAGTATGGGTTGCCGTAGAGAACCACCAGGATACCCAGAGCGGCGTGGATGAGGACGTTCCGGGCCACGGACTGCCAGGACACGGGAGCGCCGGTGATCTGGCCAAGGTTGACCGCGAGGACGGCCAGAAGCGTCCAGCTCAGGGCCCAGGCCGCCCGGGCGGCTTGGGCCCTGAGGGGATCAGGCAGGGGAATGCGCGCCGCATTGTCCGTGGCCGCCGCTGCTCCCGTCCCCGCGATCGCGGGCAGCAGGAGCAGGAGTGACACAGGGGACTCGAACAGAAAGCTGGCGAACCCGACCACACTCAGATGTGCCCCGGCTACCGCGGCGAGGGCTGCCACGCCGATGAGCAGGACCGCGGGTCGCGTGGCATGGACAGCGGCCCAGGCCCGAGTGGTGCGCATTGCGGCTATCCGTCCAGGTCGCAGCGGGCGAAGTGGCGCTTGATGTCTTCCACTTGCTGCGGAGTGAGGATCTCGACGGGAACCGGATAGTCGTTCACGTCGACTCTGACGCCTGCCAGGTGGAGCCAGGTGGCCTCCAGGGACATCTGCCGTTCCCAGTAGGCGTCAGCGGGCAGGTCACCGGTGTAGAGCTGTTCGCAGTGTGAGGGCTGCACAAGCTCGGTCACCGTCTCCCGCAGGCTGATCTTTCCGGACACGTAGGTGTCGTCGGGGATCTCCAGCGCCGCGGTGTCCGGCCGGGGCACACGGTAACTCCGGCTGATCTCCTCGATCTTGGCGGGGATCAGCTGCGGGTATCCGCCCTTGCGGGCCGCCTCCACCAAGGTGGCGACCCTGGCCTCGACCGAGTCGGCGAATCGTTCGTGCTCGGTGTACAGACACACCTGGGGTGTGGTCTCGGAGCAGTTCGTAGGCGGCTGCGGCATGGCCTCCAACCGGTCGGACGGAAATACGAAGGGACCGGCCGCGATGACGGCCACAGCACAGGCGGCCATGGCTCCGCCCACGGCGGTCGGGAGGCGGACCCCAGAGCGCGTCCGCAGAGGGAGCAGGAGAAGTGTGGCCGCGGTCAGGGCCAGTACGGCTGCCTGCGCGAGGATGTAGGTCCCGTGGTAACTGAGTCCGAGGCGGGAGACCGTGGCCGCGCCCAGCGCGAAGAGCTCGAAGCGTCCGTGGCCTCCGCCGCCGCCGAGGAGGTAGATCGCGGCGAAGCCGGCGCCGGCGCCCGCGATACCGGCCAGGATGGGAGGGGTGAAGCGGCCTATGGCTGAGCCCGCGGCCGCGTACCACGCGATCGCCGCGCACTGGACGAGGGCCGCGACGACCAGCCATCCCCATCCAGCTTCGGCGTAGCGTACCCCGCCGACGACGAATCCGGTGGCGACAGCTACCAGATGCACACCGATCACCGGGCCGGCGCACCAGGCGGCGGCGCGGAGGTAGGGCCGCCAGGGCTGGGGGGTAGCCAGGACCAGGTGGATGTTGCCGGGCCGGGACAGCCGGGAGGCGTCCACGGCGGCCGCCCCCGCGCACAGGGGGCCGATGATGAACAGGGCGATGGCGAACCACTCGACGGTCCATACGCTCTCGCCTCGCCAGGGCATTCCGCGCTGGAGGTAGTTGGTGACTTCCAGCACAGTGGCGGGCAGGGCGACCCAGGGCCCGATCTGGGTGCGCAGGGTGTACGTGAATCGCTTGTTCATGCCGGTTCTCCCATGAGGGAGGCGATAGCGCGTTCCAGTTCGGTGTCTCCGGGGGCGTCGTCAGCGGAGAGTTTCTCAAGGCCCGTGATGTCGCCGTCGTAGGCGACGCTGCCGTCGTTGAGCACGATGACCCGGTCAGCGAGTCCGCGGATGTCCTCGACCAGGTGGGTGGAGACGATCACAATACGTCCGGTGCCGAGTCGGGAGATGGTCTCTCTCAGGGCGATCCGCTGGCGGGGGTCGAGGCCAGCGGTGGGCTCATCTAGCAGGAGCAGGGCCGGGTCATGGATGATCGCGTGGGCGATGCCGAGGCGTCGCGCCATGCCGCCCGACAGCTGCCGGATCTTCCGTTTGCGCTGTTCGGTCAGGCCGGTGTGTTCCAAGGCTGAGCTGACGGCCTGGTCACTGGCGGAAGAAGGCAGCTTCTGCAACCAGGCCACGTAGTACAGGAACTCCTCGCAGGTGGCGGCCTTCGGAAGCTCCGGGTCCTGCGGCAGATAGCCGAGGCCGGCGTTCCCGTCCCCGGTGAGGCTCAGCTCTCCGGCGGTGGGTTTGTCCACATGCGCCACCAGACGGAAGAACGTTGATTTACCGGCCCCGTTGGGCCCTACGAGGCAGGTGACGCCATCAGCGATGTCCAGCGTCAACGGGCCGAGCGTGAATGCTCCCCCATGGTCCTTGATCACGTCCTGGCACACGAGATGATTCGTGCTCATTCCGGCAACACTCTCTGTCGGCACAGGAGCGCCCGCCCACTCACGGGGCGGGCGCCCTGGCGGCGGGTTCGGATCAGTACTGGGTGCCGCTGGTGTAGGACCACCCGGTAGACGGGTCCGAGCGCCACGGGACGTCGAGCTTCGCCTGGACGCGCCCGCGCGCGTAGTCCGCCGCACCGGACACGCCGGTGGACGCCTTGTAGTACTTCCAGCTGCTGCTGGAGTGGTGCCTGGTGTGGGTGTCGTCGTGGTTCCAGTACGACTGCGTGCAGGTGGTGTACTTCGGCTGAACGCAGTACCCGGCGTTCACCTGTGTCTCCAGCTTGACGAACACCTTGTGGTTGTGCGCGTTGTTGAGTCGGCTGTAGCTGTACACCTTCGATCTGGTGCCGTCGGCACCGTTGTAGACGCGCCACTTGCCGTAGGCGTATCCAGTGCTGCCATAGCCCGTCACCTTGAGCGCACTGCTCTTGGTGTTCCAGGTGTGGTACTCGCCGATCGCGGCGGCTGAGGCCGCTGTACCGCCCACAGCAAGAGCGGTCAGGGCTCCGGCCGTTGCTATTCGGCGCAGGATCTTCCGGCGTGATGCCACGGAAGTCTCCCCCCTTCTTTTGTTCGGTTTTGGACAGATGGTCAATTCCATCCAGGCCCGGTCACTGTCTGGGCCACGCCCGGACAGCCGACAACGTAGCCGCTCGCGTTCGCCCGAACTGCCGAGTGAGCCGACTTCTGAGGGTTCCTTGAGGTTCTGAGGAGTCCATGTCAGGAAAAAGCTCTGCTTGCGCAATGACTCCGCGCGACCGGTCGTATACAACGCCACCCCCCCACGCGCCATCAGCCACCTCCGCACTCCGCCGCCAGCCTCACGCCGGTCGACGGCGGATGGGTCGTGCGCGAGGGCGGGCCGGTGAAGCTGTGGCAGCAGGTCGAGCGAGTCCTGGACGCCTACGACGCGGTCGGCGCCCGGGCCGGGGACGTTCACGCTGCATGTCTACGACGGCGGGCAGCACCTGCGGCACCCGCAGCTGCCCGGCCTGCCGCTGCCGGCTATGTTCCGCCCGTTTGTGCGGTCATCGCCGACGAGCGGAGGCGTTCACCGACCGGGCCGTTGGCTGTGCGGCGGGCGCTGGGGGCGGGGTGCGCCGGGTGTCTCGCACGGGCGTGTCCTGGGGGCTTTGCGGGGCGTATCCGGGCAGGTCCGCGGTGCGGCGCAGGCGCCAGGCGAGGACGTCGCTGATGGATTCGGCGGTGTCCAGTTCCCTGCGGGCGGAGGCCTCGACGAGGAGGGCCTGGGCGTTGTGGCCTGCCTGCATGGCGTCGGTGAGGGTGGCGGCCAGGGCGTCCCAGCCGGGCTCGGCCAGGATGGTCTCGGCGAGGTCGGGCAGGGCGGCGCGCACGGTGGTGGCGTGGTGGCGGCGCAGGGACGGGGCGATACGGCGGCCGCGCTCGCGCAGCACCGCCAGGGGTTCGGCGGCGGCCTGCTGGTAGGCCGCTTGCAGGTGCTCGGCGGCCCGGTGGGCAGCCTTGGCCTGCTGGGCGTGCTGGCGCTGGGCGTGCCAGTGCGCGGCAGCGATGGCGAGGAAGAACAGCATGTCGATGGCCATGGCGGTGCCGGCTCCGTCCTCGCCCCGGCCCAGTACGGGTCCGCTGTACACCAGGTCGCGGGCGGCGCGGCGCAGGTCCTGTGTGTGGCGGAACTCGGCGCGGGTGTGGGAGCGGGAGGCCCGCTCGAACTCCCAGGCGGCCTGGCGCAGTGCGGTGCGGGTGTGGAGGGCGGAGGTCTTGGCGAGGGCGTCGAGGACTTCACCGGTCGCGGCGATCTGCGCGGCAACTGCACCATCGTCGCCGCTGTGGTCGAGGACGAGCAATGCCTGCCAGGACGCGTGGGCGGTGGTGCGCCGGGCCGCGGCAGGTGCCGACCGGCGGGCGGCGGAGGTCTCCGGCCGCTTGCTGTCGGCGGTCTGCGGTGCGGCGGGGTCGGTGGTGAAGCGTTCCTGGACGCGGGGCAGGGACAGGTCGGGAGCGAGGGTGGAGCCCGCGTAGTACACCGGTTCCTTGTCCTTGTTGCGGTCGTCGGGCAGGGCGACCTTGTAGCCCTTCAGGTCGCCGGAGGGCAGCACCCTGGTACGTACGAGAAGCCCGGCGTCCTTGAGGCGGCCGAGGAACTCGTCCGTGGAGGTGGCGCCGGCCAGTGCGTGGCGGACGGTGTCGCGCAGTTCCTCGCGCGCGGCCCGGTCGCGGCCCTGGCGTTCGGCCTTGTGGCGTTCGGCGCTGGTGGTGCGTTTGGCGGCGGTGCCGTCGCCGGGGGTGACGCGATGGAGACCGTAGTCGGTTTCGATGAGGCGGGCTTCGGCCTGGGCGCGTTTGCCGGAGCGGTGGTGGTCGGGACGGCGGCCGTCTTCGCGTACGAGGGTGGCGATGATGTGGATGTGGTCGTCCGCGTGGCGCACGGCCGCCCAGCGGCAGCCCGCGCCGTCGCCGGGGTCGATACCGGTGGCCGCGACCATGCGGCGGGCGATCTCGGCCCACTGCTCGTCACTCAGGACCGGGTCGTCGGGGGCGGCACGCACCGAGCAGTGCCACACATGCTTGTCGGGCCGCTGGTCTGCGTCAAGCAGGTGCAGGGGCTGGTCGAGGAGCTGCTGGAGGTCCCTCTTCGTAGCCTGCGGGTCGCGGCCGGGGTCGGGGGCCATGTGGTCGAAGGAGGCAACCAGGTGCGGGTCGACGTGCTCCTCGCGGGTGCCCTTGCCGTAGAGGTAGCGGAGCAGGCCCAGGGTGCTGCTGCCCTGGCGGTGGATGCTGGGGATCAAGCCGCCTCACCCTCCTGCTCCTGGTGGTTGGTGACCCGGTCGGCGGCCTGCTTCACGGCGCCTGCCGCGCGGTGAATGTCGGCGAGTACCTCCTTGAGATGCGGTACGTCGCCACCGGAGTTGAGGGCCTTGGCGACCTGGTTGAGGTTGCTGCCGGCCCAGCCGAGCTGGCGGCGCATGGCGAACAGCTCAGTGAGCACGTCGCGTTCGGTGGCGATGGTGGCGGCGGTGCGGGACTGATCGCGGGTGGCGGCCAGCGCACAGTGGGCGAGGAAGCCGGCCACACTCATGCCGACGGCGTCGGCGCCGGCCTGGATGAGGGCGTGCTCTTGATCGCTGAGGCGCACACTCTGGGCGGGACGCTGCTTCTTGTCGCGCGGACGTGCCTTCCCCTTGATCTTCGTCCGGCGCTTACGGCCGGCCTTCCCTGGCTGCGATCCGCCCTCGGTCGCAGCCCTCCCGTCCGGCGCCCCCTGGTGCCGGACGGGCCCCGCCACCCTCGGGGCGGGGTCGGGTTCGGGCGCTCCCCCTACGGGGGAGTGTCCGAACCTCCAACTTGCTGGCGTGGTGGCTGAGGTGGTGGTCGTCTGCTCCTGGGGCGTGGGGTGTTCGTGGTGCTGGTCGTGCATGGGATGTGTCTCCATGGGGCTGTGGGGTGGCGTGGCCGTACGCGAGGTCGCCTGGGGGAGGGGAGGCGCTGTTCGTTGCCCAGCGGATGCCGCGGGCAGCGCCTCGGCGCAGGTGGCCTGGCGGTTGGCGGAACCAGGGTGAAGATCCGCAGAGTGGCGGGAGAGGCGGAGAAGCGTTTTGGGCGGTGCCCGGCGTTGGCGGGTGGCGCTCTGGCAACGCCGGGCAACAGGGCGTTCCGCCAGGGCCGCCAGCGCGGGGTGTTCCACCTTGGCGTTTATGTGGCGGTGGCGGTGGCGGTGTTGTTGGCGGAGGCGAGTTCCGCCGTGACGGCCTCGGCGACCTCTTTGGCGCGGTCCTTTTGGATCGTGTAGTTCTGGGCCCTGACGTTTTCCTCCAGAGTGGTGCGCGGGACCGTGCCGCCTTCGGCGCCGATGGCGCGAGCCGTCGCCCACAGCACCTCGTCGGGAACCGTGGTCTTGCGCCCGCCCTTCTTGGGCTTCGCCTTGGCCGGTGGCGTTACGGGGGTGACGGTCTGTGCCTCAGCTACGGGTGCGGCGGCCGTGGCGGAGGGCGCGGCGCTGGCGTCGTCCGGTACCGGCGGGTGTGGGCGGGCACCGTCCTCGGCCCGCGGTGCTGCTTGCGGGCGGGCTGTACGGTCAGCAGCCTCGCTGCCCGCCTCCGACGAGTGCGGGTGGCCCGTCGCCTGCTCCCTCTCCGGGGACGTGACACGCGGGCGGCTGTGCTCCACGACGTGGTCGGGGTGTGAGGTTGGGGCGTGCCAGCGCGGCGGCAGTGCGATGGAGGCGAGGCCGAGAGACTGCTTACGGGTGGCGAGCTTGCGGAGCAGTAGCTCGTCCTGGAGCGCATCACTATCGACGTCGGCCCGCTCCAGGGCCTCGTGGAGGCGCTCGGCCAGGCGTCGTCCGCGCCACTTGTCGCGCTGCTTGTCGGTCAGCGCCTCGGCGCGGAGGATCAGGGCGACGGCTTCGCTCAGCGCGCGCTCGCGGATGAGCCGGGCGGCATCCGCGTCCTGGTCGGCGATGCCGAGGCGGGCCAGCAGGCGTTCGCGGGCCTGGCGGACGAGGACGGCGGCCAGGCTGTGCGAGGCGGCGTCGGGGGTGCGGTGGCGCAGCTCGATGCCCATGGCCAGGTGCCACAGCATGCCGGCCATGACCGGGCCGATCAGGGCGCGCACGGTGCCGCCGATGAGCCCGAACTCGGCGTAGGCGGGGATGATCTGCACCCCGGTGATCACCCACACCAGCACCCCGGGCAGGCCCGGAGCCCGTGCGGGGCCGTTGAGGTTCTCGCGCGCCATCAACGCCGTGGCGAACAAGGCCACCTCGGCGGTGGCGAACATGAAGGCGCGCTCGACGGTGCTGCCCATGTCCAGGTAGTCGGCGGCGAACCGCCAACTGGTGTCCGCGCTGTAGGCGGTGCAGCCGACCGCCGCCACGGCGGCCACCCGCACAGCGACGGTTGAGCGCCAGCGGCTGGCGCCGGGTGGCTGCCGACGCTGCTGCCGCCTCAGCCACGCGGCGAACAGGATGAGGAGCACGAGCAGCGCGAGCAGCACCGCGGTCAGGGCGGGCGAAGTGACCCAGTGCGGCAGGAGCGGCGCGCTTTCGCCGTCGGCGCTCAGGAGCGCGGTGTCGGCAAGGGGCATACGGGTCCTTTCAGGGGGTGAGAGTGGTGGAAGAGGGGGCGTCCACGGTGGGGCGTACACGCGAGCCCCCTTCTAAAGGGGGGCTCGCGCGTGAACGCCTGGGCATGTGAACGGCGTGTACGGTCGCGTGACCGCCTGACCTGGGGTTTCAGTGGCGAGCGTGTGCGCCGTGGACGGCTTTCGGGGCCGTGTACGCACAGGGGGTGCGTGTACGGTCGCGTGAACGGTCCGGGCCCCGGCCTGGGGTGGTCAGGACACGGCGCCGATGTGGCGTGCGGAGGCGCGGTAGCGGGTCTGCTGGCCGCCACCATTGCCGCCCGCGGCACCTTCGGCCTTGGTGGCCAGTCCGGCCTTGACGAGCCGTTCCAGGTGACGCCGTGCCTTCTCCACCTCGGCTCGGCCTGGCTCCGGCTCGCCGCAGAGCACCTCGGCCATCTCCCGTACGGTCAGTCCGTTGCCCGCCGCACGCAGCAGCGTCACCGGGTCGAGCGTGGGATCGACGGTGCTGGTGCCGTTCTCGTGGTCGTGGATGACCTGGAGCGGGCCGACCTCGCCGGTCGCGAGCTTGAGGTGGTGGATGGTGACAGCCAGGTCACCGGGCTTGCCGTTGATGAACAGCACGCTGCCGGTGCCGGACGTCAGCCAGGTGGAGCCGTAGACTTGGTCCAGGGCGGGACGTTGGGCCTTGGGGGTCTCGGCGCCGGACTTGCGCTGGTGGTGCATCTCCAGAACCTCGACGCCATTCTGGAGGGCCCGCCCGCGTGCGTTGTTGTACGCGACGGCGAGGGCATCGTCGACCATGGTGCTGACGGCGTCCTTGAGACTGTCGACCACCAGGGTGTCAGCCCCGTGGGCGGCGGCCAGATCGGCCAGGAGGTCGGGTTCCTTGTCGAGAGCGGCGGGCAGCGGGCCCTGCCACACGGCGAGCCGTTCACGCAGGACGGCCTCGTGCTCGTCGCTGATCCCACGGGCCAGAGTGCGGGCGATCTGTGTCGGCCGGTCGATGGCCAGATACAGCACCCGCTTGCCGGGGACCACGGGCATGCCGAGTACCGAATCCGCCAGGCCGATACGTGCGAGCACGACTTGGTGGGTGAGGGTCGTCTTTCCGACACCGGGCGGGCCCACGATCATCAGGCTCTCGCCGGACGCCCACGCGGTCTGCTCCGGCGTGCCCCAGATTGGATGGGTCTCGGCGGCCTTGGTGACGAAGTCCCAGCCGTTGACGACGTAGCGGGACAGCCGCCCGGTGCCGGATGCCAGGGCACGTTCGCGTTCGGCGCGCACATCGGCCTCGGCGGTGCTGCGTATCTCATCCGGATCGGCACCTGGCTCCACGGCGCGCTGAACCAGACGCAGACCGGTCTCGCGCAGGCGGCGCAGGTCCGCTTTTCGCCGGACGATTCCCGCGTAGTAGGCGGCGCTCCCGGTTGGTGACGCGGCGTCGGCGAGCTGGTGCAGATAGGAGGCTCCACCGATTCGGTTGAGGTCCCCGCTGCCGTTGAGGTGCTCGGTCAGGGCGATCGGATCTGTGGGAGCGTCCGCGGACCGCAGCGCCAGCAGCGCACGCCAGACCGTCTCGTGCGCGGGCCGGTAGAAGTCGGCGGCGTCCAGGATGCCGCGTACCTCGTCGACCTCGCTGGTCTTGAACATGCAGGCGCCCAGAACCGCACGCTCGGCGTCCACGGCGTGCGGAGGCTCGCCACCGCCGCCGAAGGGCACGGTGGTCTCGTCGATCTCGTGATCGAATGGATTCTCTTGTCGCGGGGCCCTACTCTGGGCCATAGAGCTCCTCACCCGGCAGGCCATATGGGGCGGCAACCCCGGCCGGGCCGGTTGGATCGTTCAGGGATGGGCGGTCGTTCGGCGGGGCTTTCGCTTGGGCCCTCGGTGTTCGCGCCGGGGGCCGTTTGCTTTTCACCGGCACGTTCACCTGCGTCCGGCGGTGGACGACGAACCATACCCAGAGAACTTCGGGAACGCAACGACTTGCATTCGGTTCCGCAATGAGGTTCACTCTTGACCCTGGCCGCAGTAGCCCCTGCTGCGCCGAAGGGAGGTGGGACGTGAGCAGCAAAGATGACGCGGCACGCGCCGGTCCCGACCGGCCTGTACCCGAGGACTACGTCGCCGAGCGCATCAAGCAAGAGCGCGAGGCCCGAGGCTGGAGCACGGTCGTCCTGGCCGAGAAGATGGCCGAGGCCGGCCATCAGCTGAACCAGGCCGCGATCTGGCGCATCGAGAGCGGCAAGCCACGGCGTCGGGTCAACCTCGACGAGGCGCTCGGCTTCTGCAAGGTCTTCGGCCTCGCCATGGACGAACTGACCGCCCCACCCATGAAGTACGCCGATGCCCTCGTCCGTGAGCTCGTCCGTGAGCGTATCGAGAGGTCCCACGCGCTCGCTCGCCTGCAGAAGGACGCGCAGCGCCTGAAGCGCGAGATCCGCGACCTCGACTTCGAGCTGGACCACTTCGCCAACAACGGCGAGGAGCAGAAGGCCGAGCTCGATCAGCTGATACGGCTCGAAGACAACGCGTGGCTCCGGCAGCACAAGCCCGAGTTCGCCCGGGGCCGCGAACGTGACCAGGCTCGGAGGCAGGCCCGCGACACCTGACCCCTGAGGTCTATGGGTCTACGCCCTCGGTGCCGCGAGCGCCGAGACCTGGATACCCACCACACCCAGCACCGCCCATCCCTGAACGATCCAACCGGCCCGGCCGGGGTTGCCGCCCCATATGGCCTGCCGGGTGAGGAGCACACACCCTTGCCGCAGTCTCCCCTGCCCATTTCCCAGATCGCCCATGCCCTCGGCGTGGAGGACCACGCGCTGCGGGCGCTCATGGCCCAGGGCAACAACGCCCAGGGCGATTCCACCCTCGTCGGCCTCACCGTCGCCGAGGCCGCACGCCGTCTCGGCGTCGGCCGCACGAAGCTGTACGAGTACATCTCCTCCGGGGAGATACGTTCTGTCAAGATCGGCAGCCTGCGCCGCATACCCGCCGAAGCGGTCGGCGAATTCCTAGCCCGTCGCTACCGGGTCGCGGACTTCGACGCCGCGGCCTGAGCGGGGCGCGCATGGCAGACAACAAGAAGCCCCGTGAACCCCGCACGCCCCGCCAACCCAACGGCGCCTCCTCCATCTATCGTGGCAAGGACGGCCGTTGGCACGGCCGCGTCACCGTCGGCGTCAAGGACGACGGAACCCCCGACCGCCGCCACGTCGGCCGCAAGACGCGCGCCGAGGTCACCAAGGTCGTACGCGAGTTGGAGAAGCAGCGCGACTCCACCGGTGTCCGCAAGGCCGGGCAGACCTGGACGGTCAAGACCTGGCTGACCCACTGGGTCGAGAACATCGCCGCGCCCAACGTCGGCGAGAACACCATCGACGGCTACCGCGTGGCGGTCTACCACCACCTCATACCCGGCCTGGGCGCCCACCGCCTGGCGAAGCTGGAACCCGAGCACCTGGAGCGCCTGTACCGGAAGATGCAGGCGAACGGCAGCGCCGCCGGTACCGCCCACCAGGCGCACCGCACGGTCAAGACGGCGCTGAACGAGGCCGTACGCCGCCGCCACCTCACCATCAACCCCGCCTCGGTCGCCAAAGCGCCCAAGGTCGAAGAGGAAGAGGTCGAGCCGTACACGCTCGAAGAGGTCCAGCGTCTCCTCGCCGAGGCGGTGAAGGCGCGTAACACCGCCCGCTGGGTCATCGCGCTCGCGCTCGGCCTGCGCCAGGGCGAGGTCCTTGGCCTGAAGTGGAACGACGTCGACTTCGACGAGAGCGTGCTTTTCGTACGCCGTGGCCGCCTGCGGCCCCGCTACGAGCACGGCTGCGGCGACAAGTGCGGACGCAAGCCCGGTTACTGCCCGCAGAAGATCAACGTGCGGCGGGAGACGAAGGACACCAAGACTCGTGCCGGTAAGCGTTCGATCGGTGTGCCCGAGGAGCTGCTGAAGCTGCTGCGCCAGCACAAGGTGGAGCAGGAGCGCGAACGGGTCCTGGCCCGTGACCTGTGGGTAGAGAAGGGGTACGTGTTCACCTCGCCGACCGGCGAGCCGCTCAACCCCAACACCGACTTCCACCGGTGGAAGGACCTACTCAAGGCGGCGAAGGTCCGCGACGGCCGCCTCCACGACGCCCGCCACACCGCCGCGACAGTGCTGCTGATCCTCGGCGTCCCCGAGGCAGTCGTCGACCGCATCATGGGCTGGGAACCCGGCAAGTCCGCCCGGATGCGCCGCCGCTACCAGCACCTCACCGGCCAGGTGCTCCAGCAGACGGCCGCGAAGGTCGGCGACCTGCTGTGGGGGTCGAGGCCGCATGCGCCCGAACCGGCCCCTGGAGGTCCAGTGCCTGGCCCGAGCCAGCCCTCCGTTCCGGCGGAGCCGACGCTGTACGTGGCGCTCCTCGGCGAACGCCGCATCCCATTCCTGCACCGCGAGCACGCGGACACGGTGGCCACGCAGTGGGGCGTCGACCATCCAGGCCACCCTGCGGAGGTCGAGGAATGGGACCGGGAGAAATGGGAGGACAAGGGCCCCGGCGGCCTGCGGGCCATCCGCGACCGCATGCCCGACCGCCGGATAGTCCACCACGCCCACGCCGTGTACCTGCCCGGTGGCGAACGACTCAACATCGGCCGCGCTGAGCAGTGGTCGGTAACAGCCTGGGAGTTCGAGACCGACCTCTACACCGACCTGCCGATGCGCTGGCACACCACGCGCCGTCCCGGCATGGAGGTCGAGGCCCAAATCCGCGGCACAGACCGGGACGCTGTCACCGCCGCGTTCGACGAGGCTTGTGCACAGGCTGTGGACCGGGCGAGGAACCCGGAAAGGTACGGCGAGTGACCTAGAAGAGCTCTGGAAGGGGCTGTTGCGCGGAACTACGCGGCAGCCCCTTCGGCTTCAGCCTGCTGATGGAGGGCCAAATGCTCAGCATCAGGATCGCCCTGCCTTGTTGTGCTCGCGGTCGATGATGGCCAGGAACTCGGCGATGCTCTGCGGGCGTCTTTCGATCTTGTGTTGTGTTGCTTCCTCAATGATGGTTCGCCACGGCTCCTCTGCCGGCAGGAGAGGGATATTCGGCTGCGGCCACTGCCCGGTTAGAGCCCAGGCGGCGACTCGACCGAGGCTGTAGATGTCTGTTGCCGGTACAGAGAGGTCGTGCGGCCCGGCGGAGAACTCAGACGCATTCGACGTTGGGAAGAGCTCAGGCGGAGCGAAACCAGGAGTGCCGATGTAGGCGCCGGTGCGGCCGGCGACGGTCGTTTGGCCGCGTGGTCGGCGGACGGTGCCCCAGTCGGCCAAGGTCCAACGCCCGTGCAACAGAAGAATGTTCGCTGGCTTGACGTCGCGGTGGCGCCAACCGTGACGGTGCGCTTCTGCTAGTGCGGATGCCACCGCCTCGATCATCCTGCGGAGATGTTTTGGCTCCTTCAGGTGGAGGAACTGCTCTTCAGCAGTCGCGTCGGCCAGCGGCATCACGAACCAGTGGTGCTTCGCCTCAAAATCGAGGACAGGCATGACATGTGGGTGTGCGCTCAGGATGCGTGCGATCTCGATCTCACGCCCCATCCGGGCGACTGCTTTCTTCCAGCCAGAGGTCCTTCGCTTGAAAGCAATCTCGATGCCTGACGCTTTGTGCACCCCGCGGAACACTTCAGCTTGCCCGCCCCGCTTGGGTACGACTTCCAGGGCGTAGTCCTTCTTATGCCCTCGTGCAGCCTCGATCACCTCGCGATAGCGTTCCAGGTTTGGCGTAATCTCCTCCAGCGGACCTACAGCTCGTGCGAGTAGTCGTCGGCTGAACCGGTCGACGAACCGCTGCACAGACATGCCTTCTGACGGCTCCCGCAGTTCCGCGTCGGCGTACGAGGTGTATGCAATCTCGTCATAGAGCTCCTCATTGAGGAATTGGTTCAGCGCCGCCTCAAGCCTCGGCTGGACAGAGGAACTACTCCTGCCCTGCTCCCACATGATGAACAGTCCGAGCTGTGGCTGCAGCCCACCATTTTGCTCTGAGTTTCTTACCGCGAAGGCCCGTGAGGTTGCCTCGTGGATCCGGTTGGACAAGTTTTGCGAGGCTGAGAGCCCAGACTGTGCAGTGAACTCGATGGCGCCCAGCGACATTTCGTCCTTGACGATGACAATGTCCCACTGGCTGTCTCCCAAGCCGAAGGACGCTGGTAGGGAAGCCTCCCGCCCCGTCCGAATCCAGGAGCGGTCGATGCCACGTTCAACGAGTGCATCGACGGCAGAGTTGATGACGGGATCCCAACGGTGGCGACGGGTCAATTTGTCGGAATCAACCCAGTAGTCCTGCACCGCAGCTGCCAACGCGCCTGCCATCTAAGCTCCCTTGTTGAGTACCTACTAGCCGAAGGAGCCTACCTAGCCTCGCGCTTTCACGAGGTGGACTGTCCGACGGATGGTCAGGTAAGCGAAAAGTGCCTCTGACCAGCAAGAAT